>DATLFZ010000048.1:0-3133 GCA_035540795.1 Beijerinckiaceae bacterium
CCTCCTTGGCGTCCTCGATCGACATCCCGTCGAGGAAGCGCGAGTTGATCAGCGTCCCCTCGCCCTCGTACGCCTCCGTGGTGACGACGAACGCGTCCGGGTCGAGGCCGGGCGGGCACACCACCGGGGTCACGCCGAGCCCGTACTTGTTGACGAAGTCGAGGTCGCGCTGGTCGTGCGCCGGGCAGCCGAAGATGGCGCCGGTGCCGTATTCCATCAGGATGAAGTTCGCCACGTAGACCGGCAGGCGCCAGTCCGGGTCGAACGGGTGCAGCGCCCGGATGCCGGTGTCGTAGCCGAGCTTCTCCGCCTTCTCGATCGCCTCGAGGGCCGTGCCGACGCGCTTGGCCTCCTCGATGAAGGCGGCGAGCTTCGGGTCCTTGGCCGCCGCGGCGCGGGCGAGGGGATGGTCCGGCGCCACCGCCATGAAGCGGGCGCCGAACAGGGTGTCGTGGCGGGTCGTGTAGATTTCGAGCTCGTCCTCGCCGCCGGGCGTCGTCGCCGGGTCGAGCGCGAAGCGGACCAGGAGCCCCTCGGAGCGGCCGATCCAGTTCCGCTGCATCAGCCGGACCTTCTCGGGCCAGCGTTCGAGGCTGTCGAGGCGGTCGAGCAGGTCCTGCGCGAAGTCGGTGATCCTGAAGAACCACTGGGTCAGCTCGCGGGTCTCCACGAGGGCGCCGGAGCGCCAGCCGCGGCCGTCGATCACCTGCTCGTTGGCGAGCACGGTCTGGTCGACCGGGTCCCAGTTCACCTTGGCGGTCTTGCGGTCGACGAGCCCGGCTTCGAGAAAGTCCAGGAACATCCGCTGCTGGTGCTTGTAGTAGGTCGGATCGCAGGTGGCGACCTCGCGGGCCCAGTCGAGGGACAGGCCCATCGACTTGAGCTGCCCCCGCATCGTGTCGATGTTCTGGTAGGTCCATTCCTTCGGATGGACCTTGTTCTGCATGGCGGCGTTCTCGGCCGGCATGCCGAAGGCGTCCCAGCCCATCGGATGCAGCACGTTGAAGCCGCGGGCCCGCTTGTAGCGGGCGACCACGTCGCCCATCGTGTAGTTGCGCACGTGGCCCATGTGGATGCGCCCGGACGGGTACGGGAACATCTCGAGGACGTAGTATTTCGGGCGGGGATCGTCGTTGTGCGTGGCGAAGAGCCCGCGCTCCTCCCAGACCTGCTGCCAGCGCGGCTCGGCGTCCTTGGCGTTGTACCGCTCGGGTGTCATCGGGGCTCGAATATCCTGTCGGACTTAAACAATCGGGAATGCGGCGGCCGGACTAGGACACCAAAGCGCCGGCCCGGTCAACGGCCGCCGGCGGCGGGCCCGGTCCGGCGCATCCAGGTCGAGCTGTTGCAGGAACTGTCCCTGCGCCGGCGCTGACTTCGCCTTTCGGCGGGGGCGCGGCGGCTTGAAGCTGCGCGCCTTCTGGGGCAGATAGCGCGCGACTTCCCTCTCCCCCGCCCGAGGAGCAAAACCAATGGCCCGCAAGAAGATCGCGCTCATCGGCGCCGGACAGATCGGGGGCACCCTCGCCCACCTCGTCGGGCTGAAGGAGCTCGGCGACGTCGTCCTGTTCGACATCGCCGAAGGCATCCCGCAGGGGAAGGGCCTCGACATCGCCGAGGCCGGGCCGGTCGCGGGCTACGACGCGAAGTTCGGCGGCACGCAGGATTATGCGGCCATCGAAGGCGCCGACGTGGTCATCGTCACCGCCGGCGTGCCGCGCAAGCCCGGCATGAGCCGCGACGACCTTTTGGGGATCAACCTCAAGGTCATGGAGCAGGTCGGCGACGGCATCCGGAAGTACGCCCCCGACGCCTTCGTCATCTGCATCACCAACCCCCTCGATGCCATGGTCTGGGCGCTGCAGAAGTTCGCCGGCCTGTCGCCGAAGAAGATCGTCGGCATGGCGGGCGTGCTCGATTCCGCCCGCTTCCGCCACTTCCTCGCCGAGGCGTTCGACGTGTCGGTGGAGGACGTCACCGCCTTCGTGCTCGGCGGCCACGGCGACGACATGGTGCCGCTCGTGCGCTACTCGACGGTCGCCGGGATCCCGCTGCCGGACCTCGTCAAGATGAAGTGGATCACGCAGGAGAAGCTCGACGCCATCGTCGAGCGCACCCGCAAGGGCGGCGGCGAGATCGTCAACCTGCTCAAGACCGGCTCCGCCTTCTACGCCCCGGCGGCCTCCGCCATCGCCATGGCCGAGAGCTTTCTCAAGGACAAGAAGCGGGTCCTGCCCTGCGCGGCCCACCTGTCCGGCCAGTACGGCGTCGACGGGCTCTTCATCGGCGTGCCGATCGTGATCGGCGCCGGCGGCGTCGACCGCATCGTCGAGATCGACCTCTCGGCCGACGAGCGGGCCATGTTCGACAAGTCGATCGCCTCCGTGCGCGGCCTCGTCGACGCCTGCAAGGAGATCAACAAGGATCTGGCCGCCTGAACGGCCTTGACTGGCGCGCGCATTCGGTCTGGTATACAAAATACCTAGTCGGAGCCGCCCGGGCGGGCGGCGGGAGCTTGGGCGATGAACATCCACGAATATCAGGCGAAGGCGGTGCTGCGCGGCTTCGGCGTGCCGGTCCCCCGCGGCGTGCCGGTCCTGTCCGCCGACGACGCGGCGACGGTCGGGCGCGAGCTGCCCGGGCCGGTCTGGGTGGTGAAGTCGCAGATCCACGCCGGCGGCCGCGGCAAGGGCCGCTTCAAGGAGCCCGACGCCGGCGACAAGGGCGGCGTGCGCGTCCTGCGCTCCCTCGACGAGGTCGAGGCGAACGTCCGCCAGATGCTCGGCCGCACCCTCGTGACGGTCCAGACCGGGCCGGCCGGCAAGCAGGTCAACCGCCTCTACGTGGAGGAAGGCTCGGACATCGCCGCCGAGTTCTACCTGTCCATGCTGGTCGACCGGGCGACCGGGCGCCTCTCTTTCGTCGTCTCGACCGAGGGCGGCATGAACATCGAGGAGGTCGCCCACGACACGCCGGAGAAGATCCACACCATCCCGGTCGATCCGGCGACCGGCATCATGCCCCATCACGGCCGCGCCGTGGCGCAGGCGCTCGGCCTCTCCGGCAGCCTCGCCAAGCAGGCCGAGGACCTCGTCGGCAAGCTCTACGCCGCCTTCCTCGACAAGGACATGAG
>DATLFZ010000049.1:0-4757 GCA_035540795.1 Beijerinckiaceae bacterium
ACAGTCCCAGCGCCGCAGTGATCCTCGACCCGGTCGGCCGGCGGGGCGCCGCTCCACCCATCCGAGCTCGACGGACCGGCGGCACAGGGCGGCGCCGAGGCGGCCCGCGAGATGCGGTCGCCGCTCGCTCCAGTCGAGGCAGGTCCGGCACAGCGCCCGCCGCCCCGCCGGGGCGAGCTCGATCGAGAGGCGCTCCGCCAGGAAGCGCCGCCCCTCCTCCGTCACCGCGGCGGCCCCGTCCTCCTCGTCCGAGACGACCACGTGCCCGCGCGCGACGAGAACGTCGGCGAGGCTCGTGGCGAGCCGCCCGGCGAGGTGGTCGTAGCACATGCGGGCGACCCGCATGGCGGCGTCGCGGGGACCGCAGGGCCGATGGCGGGAGGGCCCCGCGCCGGCGACGGCCATCAGGCCTTCGAGGGCGCGGGCGAATTCGGGCCGGGCCAGCCGGTGATACCGGTGGCGGCCCTGGCGGGCGACGACGAGGATGCGGGCCTCCACGAGCTTGGCGAGGTGGCCGCTCGTCGTCTGGGCGCTGACGCCCGCATGCCAGGCGAGCTCGCCGGCGGTGAGCGCGCGCCCGTCCATGAGGGCGAGCAGGATATTGGCCCGGGCCGGATCGCCGACGAGGCCGGCGATCTCGGCGAGGCTGTTGCCGGAGACGTGGGTCATGGCGGCACTCTAGCACCGCCGACGGCGGCCCGGACGACACTTCGGCCGGGGCCGTAGCGTTGGCGGGCGACGTCGCGCCGGACCTGTGGAAGCTTCGCCCCGACCCGTCCGACGAGACCCCGATGCTCCGCAGCACCGCCCGCCCCGCCTCGATCACGACCGAGCTCGCCCTGCTCCTGGGCCTGGCGACCCTCTGGGGCGCCTCCTACACCTTCATCAAGATCGGCGTCGCGACGATCCCGCCGGTCACCCTGATGGCGGCCCGCACCCTGCTCGCCGGCGCCCTTCTCCTCGCGCTCGCCCGGGCGGCCGGGGTGGCGATGCCCCGCGACCGCGCCACCTGGAGCCGCCTCGCGGTCCAGGCCTGCCTCAACAGCGTCGTGCCGTTCACCCTCATCGCCTGGGCGATGCGCTGCGTCGACGCCGGGCTCGCGGCGATCCTCAATTCGACGACGCCGATCTTCGCCTTCCTGATCACCTTCGCGCTCACCCGGCAGGAGCCCGCGACCGCGCGCAAGCTCGTCGGGGTCGCGGCGGGGCTCGCCGGGATCTGCCTCGTGATCGGCGCCGAGGCGCTCTCCGGCCTCGGGCGGGAGGTGCTGCCGCAGCTCGCCATCGTCGCGGCGACGGTGGCCTATGCGGGCGCGGCGATCTACGGGCGCGGCTTCCAGGGCCTGAACCCGATCGTGCCGGCGGCGGGCTCGCTCCTGTGCGCGGCCGCGTTGCTCGTGCCCCTCGCGGCCTTCGAGCGGCCGTGGACCGTCATGCCGTCCCTCGCCTCGCTGCTCGCGCTCGCCGCGCTCGCGGTGTTCTCGACGGCGCTCGCCTTCGTCGTCTACTTCCGCCTCGTGCGGACGCTCGGCGCCATCGGCACGACGGCGCAGGCCTATCTGCGGGTGCCGATCGGCGTCGGCATCGGCATGCTGGTCCTCGGCGAGACGCCCTCCCCGAGCGCCTGGGCCGGCCTCGCCCTCGTCGTTGGCGGCGTCATGGCGATGACGGTCCCCGCCCGCGCCCCCCGGACGGGGTGACGGGGGCACGTCCCGGTGGCGCCGCCCGCGGTCGAGTCGCCGGTCAGACCCGCTCGACCGTGCAGAGGAAGCAGCCGGGGCGGGCCGTGTGGATGTTGACGAAGGCGGTGCGCGCGTCGGCGAGGCAACGCTCCAGCAGGCCGTCGCAGTGGCGGCCCTCGGCGACGTCGCCGAGCCCGTAGATCACCTGCTGGTCGGCGTCGTAGGCCCGCAGCGAGACCAGGCGCGGCCGCACGATGTCGGGGATCTCGTCGCGCCGTTCGTAGCGCGGGCAGGAATCCGCGTGGACGAAGATCGGGCTCGGCGTCCAGTAGATGCCCTGCGGACGCGCCATCCGGTAGGAACCCAGAACCGCCGCCTGTCCCGCCGACTCCGCGAGGCAGTGCCGGCACGGCAGGCCGGTCTCGTCGCCCGGAAAGCGTCGCACCGCATTGCCGAAATCGTCGCGCGCGGTGGACCGGAACCGGTCGGCGACCTCGGTGGGAATGCCGGTGCATCGGAACGGTGTCATCGTGCGACCTCTCGAGCGCCGGCCCGATCGGCCGACCGGGAGGAGGCTAGAGGGGCGCGGACGGCCTCGACCACCCGTTTCCTGCTCGGGCGGACGGATTCATGCGGCGCCAGGGCCGCCCGTCGGCGCGGATGCGCACCGACAGGGACGTTCCGGCGCGCGAAGGACGCCCCGCCGCGTGCGGTGCTCCGGCAGCCGCCGACGGCAGGACTTCGCGGGCGCGCCGCGGCTACTTCTTGGAGCCGCCGCTCGCCCCGGCCGTGCCTTTCGTGGACGGCGCCGCGGCGATGGTCTTGGGCTTCTCCTTCTTCGGCTTCTTGGCTTCGCGGTTCCCCCGCTGCTCACCTTTCGGCATCGTCGTTCCTCCTGTGCGATCGTCACTTCCCCGCGGCCTGCCGCAAGGCGGCGATCATCCGATCCTGCCATCCCGGCCCGTCCTCCTGGAAGTGGTCGAGGACGTCGCGCGGGACGCGCAGGGTCACCAGTTCGGTCGCGCCCGGAATGCGCGGCTTCGGCGCGGGCTTCTCCGGCGGTTTCGTCGTCGCCGACTTGAACGCCGCCTCGGCCGCGTCGCGGGAGCCGACCGGCGGGTGACCTCGCCGGGGCGGCCTCACGCGTCACCTCCCGGCGGCGATCCGCCGCCGGCTCGCGCAGCCCTGGTGGCGGCGGGCGGCATCACGCCTGCTTCAGGTTGGTCGCCGATTCCTTGCCCGTGCGCCGGTCGGCCTCGAGCTCGTACGAGACCTTCTGCCCCTCGGCGAGGCTGCGCATGCCGGCGCGCTCGACGGCGCTGATGTGGACGAACACGTCCTTGCCGCCGGCGTCCGGCTGGATGAAGCCGTAGCCCTTCTGCTCGTTGAACCACTTCACGGTGCCCGTGGCCATGCCGCTCTCCTTCTGACGCACGGGATCGTAGCCGGGACGCGGCGCCCACTCAACGGCGGTCAGGCTGCATTCCCGAGGCGCTCGCGTCGCCGACACGATACTCGCGCGAGGTTCCCGACGAAGGCAGTGCGCGCTGGACAAGGAGGGCGTGCCCGGCCAGGATCGACGATCAGCGCCGAAGGCGCGGACAGGGAGGAGACGCCATGACCAAAATCTTCAAGGAGCGCCGGGACATGATGAAGCTGTCCGCGCTCGGGCTCGCGGGCGCGGCGGCGGCGGTCGGCGGCGCCACGCTCGCCGAGAAGGCCGCCGCGCAGGCCTCCTCCGGAAGCCTCCTGCGGACGGTTCTGAGCCGCGGGCGCGTCCTCGTCGGCACCGGCTCGACCAACGCCCCCTGGCATTTCGAGAACGAGAAGGGCGAACTCGTCGGCATGGACATCGCCATGGCGCGCATCCTCGCCAAGGGCCTGTTCGACGACGAGAGCAAGGTCGAGTTCATCCGCCAGGACCCGGCCCAGCGCATCCCCAACATCAACACGGGCAAGGTCGACATCGTCATCCAGTTCATGACGGTGAACCCGCAGCGGGCCCAGCTCGTGAACTTCACCCGGCCCTACTACGTGGAGGGCGTGTCGCTGCTCACGCGCCCGGACAGCGAGATGAAGGGCTACGACGCCCTCGCCAAGGCCGGCTCCAAGGCGCGCGTGTCGATCCTCCAGAACGCGGACGCGGACAAGACCGTGCAGGCGGCGCTGCCGCAGGCCACGATCATGCAGCTCGACACGCAGGCGAACGTCATCCAGGCGCTCGATTCCAAGCGCGTCGATGCCGCCGCGGTCGACCTGTCGACCGTGCAATGGCTCGCCAAGCGCCAGCCCGACCGCTACGCCGACGCGGGCAAGAAGTGGTACTCGATGCTCTACGCGGCGGCCCTGCGCCAGAACGATCCGGACTGGCTGCGCTTCGTCAACACCACCTTCGAGGTGGCGATGTACGGCCACCAGAACGCCATCTACGACAAGGCGCTCGACGAGTATTTCGGCATCCCGGCGCCGGTGCGCGAGCCGGGGCTGCCGCGCATCTGATCCGCCTTCGTCCGGGGCTCCGCCCGGAGCCCCGGTCTTCGCGCCGGCGGGATGAACTACGACCTCAACTTCAATCTCATCTGGCGTCACTCCGGCCGTCTCGTCGACGGGCTGATCCTGAGCCTTCAGATCGCCGGGCTCTCGATCGCTCTCGCCATGACGATCGGCGTGGTGCTGGCGCTCGCCTACGTGGACGGCAACCGCTTCGTCCGGGCCGCGGTCGCCGGCTATGTCGAGTTCATCCGCAACGTGCCGCTGCTGCTCCTCGTCTACCTGGTCTTCTACGGCCTGCCGACGGTGGTCGACATCCGCTACGACGCGACCACCTCCTTCGTGGCGACCCTGTCGATCTACGGCGGCGCCTATCTGGTCGAGGTCATGCGGGCGGGCCTGCAGGCGGTCCCGCAGGGGCTGATCGAGGCCGGCAAGGCGATCGGGCTCACGCCGCTGCAGCGGCTCGTCTACGTGCGCCTGCCGACGGCGTTCCGGATCGCCCTGCCCTCGCTCAGCAACACCTACGTGTCCCTGTTCAAGGACACCTCTATCGCCTCGGTCCTCGCGGTGCCGGAACTGACC
>DATLFZ010000050.1:0-3506 GCA_035540795.1 Beijerinckiaceae bacterium
GCGCAGGTGCGGCCGGTCGATCATGCGGCCCTCGAGGCCGACGACGCCCGCGTCCGGGTTCGCCGCGAAGGCGGCGACGATCGCGCGGGCGTGGTCGAGGGCGTCGGGCGAGGGGGTGAAGGCCTCGTTGATGACCGGCACCTGGGCCGGGTGGATCGCCATCTTGGCGGAGAAGCCGTCGCGGCGAGCGTCGCGGCATTCGGCGGAAAGGCCGTCCCGGTCCCGGTAGTCGGTGTAGACGCTGTCGATGGCGTCGACCTCGGCCGCAGCGGCGGCGAACAGGGTCATGCTCCGGGCGATGCGGTAGGGACCGGTGTAGAGCCCGTCGGCGCCCCGGTTCGTCTCCGCCCCGAGATCGGCGGCCAGATCCTCCCCGCCCCAGGCGATGCCGGATAGCCGGTGGCTCGCCCGGGCGAGGGTGCCCAGCGCGAACACGCCGCGGGCGTTCTCCGTGGCGATGGCGAGGATGCGCGTGCCCCCGTCCGGCAGGCCGTTCTCGGCCTCGCGCACCGCGAGCTTCGCCGCGAGGTGCGACACGTCGGGGCCGCCGACGGTCTTGGGCAGCATGATCCCGTCCGGCCCCGCCGGCATGACCCCGTCGAGGTCGGCGTCGACGAGGCCGGTCGGAAGCGCGTTGACGCGCACGAACAGGAGCGGGCGCCCGGGCCGTCCGCGCGCCTCGCGCAGGAAGGCGACGGTCGTCGCCCGCGCGCCCTCCTTCGCGGAGAGCGCGACCGAATCCTCGAGGTCGAGGATGAGGGCGTCGGCCCCCGCCTCGAGGGCCTTGTCGAGCTTGCGCGGGCTGTCGCCGGGGACGAACAGGAGCGAGCGCATCAGGCCGGCCGCTTGCGCATGAAGGCGTGGCGGCGGCACTCCGCGACCAGCGTGCCGTCCTGCTTGTAGGCCCGGTGGACGAACTCGACGATGCCCGCGTCCGGGCGCGAGCGCGATTCGCGCTTGTCCGCCACCTCGGTCGTGGCGTTGATCGTGTCGCCCTCGAACACCGGGGCCGGGAAGCGCACGTCGGTCATGCCGAGATTGGCGATAGTCGTGCCGACCGTCGTGTCGTTGACCGAGATGCCGATCATCAGCCCGAGCGTGAAGAGCGAGTTCACGATCGGGCGCCCCCATTCCGTCTCCGTGGCGCAGAAATGCGCGTCGATGTGGAGCGGCTGCGGGTTCAGCGTCATGTTGGAGAACAGCATGTTGTCCATCTGCGTGACCGTGCGGGTCAGGCGGTGGCGGATCACGGCGCGGGGGGAAAAATCCTCGAAATAGAGGCCGCCGCGGGGATGGGGGCTCGTCATGGGGGTCTCCCGCGGCCGGGGGCCGCCTTCAATGTTCCTTTACCATACCGGGCGAGTCTCACGGGAGCGATGTTCCTGTTCACCACGCCCCAGACCCGCGAAGTCGCCCCGACGCCGGTGATCGACGCCATCCGCGACGGCGCCCGCCGCACCGGCGTGAGCTTCGAATACCTGCTCGCCACCGCGCAGCGGGAATCCGCCCTCGATCCGGCGGCGAAGGCCCGCACCTCCTCGGCGACGGGCCTGTTCCAGTTCGTCGAGCAGACCTGGCTCGCGACCGTCAAGGCGGACGGGGCGCAGCACGGGCTCGCCGCCCACGCCGAGGCGATCACGACCCGGCCCGACGGCACCCTGACCGTCGCCGACCCCGCGGCGCGACGGGCCATCCTCGCCCTGCGCGAGGACCCGGCGGTCGCCGCCGCCATGGCGGGGAGCCTGACCCAGCGCAACCGCGAATCCCTCGCCGCCGGCCTCGGCCGCGAGCCGACCGCGCCCGAGCTCTACGTGGCGCATTTCCTCGGCGCGCGGGGCGCGTCCGAGCTGATCCGCGCCGCCGGCGCGAGCCCGAACCGCCCCGCCGCCGCCGACTTCCCCGACGCCGCCGCCGCCAACCGCCCGATCTTCTTCGACCGCACCGGGCGGGCCCGGGGCGCCGGCGAGGTCTATGCCCTCCTCGCGGCCCGGCACGCCGCGATCGACGCCGCGCCGGCCTTCGCCCCCGACCGGCCGGTCGCCTTCGCCCGCGCCGACGGGCCGGCCATGCACGGCCTGTTCCAGACCGAGGGCCGCCGCGGGCCGATCTCGGACAGCGTGGCGAAGCTCTGGCGCACGAACCAGGAGCCCGGCGTGCGCACCGCCGCCCTCGGGTTCTTCCCCCGGACGGGGGCCCAGGCGGAAGCGGTCGCGGAGCCGGAGCCCGCGCCCCAAGTCGTCGACGTGCCGCTGCCTCCGCCCCGTCCGGTCGAGCCGCCGGCGCTTCCTGCGCGCGCCCGCCCCGGCGCGGTCGCCCAAAAGCCCCTCGACCTCCTCGCCTTCATGAAGTGGCGCCGATGATCGTCCGCCGCTTCCTCCTCTGGTGCCGCACCGCGACCGCCCGGCAGCGGGCCGAAGCGGTGCCGACCCTCGCCCACGCCTATCTCCACGGCGAACTCTCTCCGGACGACCGGGCCGAGGCGGAGACGGCGCTGACCGCCATGCTCGACGACGCCTCCCCCCTCGTTCGGCGGGCGCTGGCCGAGGCGCTGGCGGACGAGCCGGCGCCCCGGCACCTCGTCGTGGCGCTCGCCCAGGACCAGAGCGACGTCGCCGCGCTGGTGCTCGCCCGGTCGCCGGTCCTGTGCGACGCGGACCTCGTCGATTGCGCGGCTTTGGGGGACGGCCTCGTCCAGACCGCCATCGCTCTGCGCCCGCGCCTGTCGGTCGTGGTCTGCGCGGCCCTCGCCGAGGTCGCCGAGGCCGAGGCCCTCGCGGCGCTCGCCGGCAACCCGAACGCGGAGATCGCCCCGACGAGCCTCGCTCGCATGATCGAGCGGCACGGCGGTCACGGGCCCCTGCGGGAGGCCCTTCTGGCCCGCCCGGACCTTCCCCTCGACCTGCGCCAGGCGGTCCTGCGCGCGCTCGCGGCGAGCTTGTCGGCCTTCGTCGCGGAGCGGGGCTGGCTGCCGGCCGAGCGGGTCGAGCGCCTCTCCCGCGAGGCACGGGAGCGCACCACGCTGGCGCTCTCGGCCCGGAGCGGTGGGGAGGAGGTGCGCCGGCTCGTGCGCCGCCTGCGGGAGGCCGGCGAGCTGACCCCGGCGCTGATCCTGCGGGCCCTCCTCTCGCGGGCCTGCGCCTTCGTGGAAGCGGCCTTCGCGGAGCTAGCCGGGCTACCCGGCGAGCGGGCCGCGGGCCTCCTGCGGGAGCCCGGCGGCTTCGCCGCCCTCTGCCGCCGGGCGGCGCTGCCGGCCGCCCTGCAGCCCGCTTTCCTGGCGGCGCGCGGGGCGATCGGGCCCTGGCCGGCCGTCGACGAGGACGTCCGCCTGTGCCGCAAGGCGGTCGCCGCCGTGCTCGCGGCCTGCGACGGGCTGCCCCCCGAGGAGGCCGGCCGCGTGGCGGCGCTCCTGCGCCGCTTCGAGGCGGAGGCGGCCCGGGAAGAGGCGGCCGCGGCGGCGCATTCCCTCGCCGAGGACGCCGCCCTCGCCACCGTCCTCGAGCAGGTCC
>DATLFZ010000051.1:0-2372 GCA_035540795.1 Beijerinckiaceae bacterium
GCGCGGGATGGGCGGGGCGCTTGTCCGACCGGCCCGGGAGCCCCGGCCGAGGCCGAACCCGCCGGGGCTCCCGGGCCGGTCGGACAAGCGCCCCGCCCATCCCGCGCCGCGGACCCGGCGCGACCGCTTCCTTCGGCAGGAGCGGCGTCCGCCTCGGGACTCGCGGGCGTCTCGGCTCCCTCCGCCGGGCGGCGCGGGACTCGGTCTTTCTCCTCGGCGCTTCCGGTGCCTGGCGACGTGTCGGCCGGTCTTTGCAGCGCGAGGACGCCGAGGACGAGTTCCGCCGACCCCTTTGCGACGGGGCTCTCCGGCCGCGCGGCCGGCCCGTTCGCGACCGCGGACCCGAGAGCCGCGGGCCCGCCCGGCGCGGCCGGCGCGGCCGGCGCGGCCGGCCCGATGGGCGCGGCCGGCCCGATGGGCGCGGCCGCCGGCGACATCACGGGCGCATCGGGCACGACGAAGGGCGGCGCCTCCTCGGCGGTCCCGAGCGGGACGAGGAGAAGCGCGTCCGGGGACGCCGGAACAAAGGATGGGATCGAAAGCGACAGCATGGTCCCGAGCAGAACAGCAAGGCCCGGGCCAGCCCGCCGCGGCCGCCCGCCCTGGAGAGGGCCCGGCCGGCGCGGCCCCGCCGGACGCGCGGTCGGAACTTCCTGACCCGCGCCCGGCAGGAATTGCCCGTCCCTGGCGAAAGCGGCCCCGAAAACCTATACAAGGGGCGCAAGAGCTTCACGTGATGCGCAACAGCCTCGATCTTCCTCGCGAGCCGTCGCAGACGCGGGTCGTCGTCGCCATGTCGGGCGGCGTCGACTCGTCGGTCGTGGCCGCGCTCCTGAAGCGCGAGGGCTACGACGTCGTCGGCATCACGCTCCAGCTCTACGACCACGGGGCGGCGGTGCACCGCAAGGGCGCCTGCTGCGCCGGCCAGGACATCCACGACGCCCGCCGGGCCGCCGAGGCGATCGGTATTCCGCACTACGTCCTCGACTACGAGGCCCGGTTCCGGGAGGCGGTGATCGAGCCCTTCGCCGCGAGCTACCTCTCGGGCGAGACGCCGATCCCCTGCGTCGAGTGCAACCGCACCATCAAGTTCCGCGACCTCCTGGACACCGCACGCCAGCTCGGCGCCGACGTCCTCGCGACCGGCCACTACGTGGCGAGCCGCGCGCTCCCGGACGGCCGTCGCGCCCTCTACCGCGCCGCCGACCCGGAGCGGGACCAGAGCTACTTCCTGTACGCGACCACGCCCGAGCAGCTCGCGATGCTCCGCTTCCCCCTCGGCGAGCTCGACAAGGACGCGACCCGGGCCCTCGCCCGCGAGTTCGGCCTCGCCGTCGCCGACAAGGCCGACAGCCAGGACATCTGCTTCGTGCCGCAGGGCCGCTACAGCGACGTCATCGAGCGCCTCAAGCCAGGGGCCGTGCGGGGAGGCGAGATCGTGCACGTGGACGGGCGCGTGCTCGGCCGGCACGAGGGCATCGTCCACTACACGGTCGGCCAGCGCCGGGGCCTCGGCATCTCCACCGGCGAGCCGCTCTACGTGGTGCGCCTCGACGCCGCCGCCGCCCGCGTGGTGGTGGGCCCGCGCGAGGCGCTCGCCACGCGCACCATCCACGTCGCCGACATGAACTGGCTCGGCGACCGGCCGCTCGCCGGGATCGAGGGCCTCGAGGTGGCCGTGCGGGTGCGCTCGACCCGGGCGCCGCAGCCGGCGCTCCTGCGCTGGGCGGGCGACCACGCCGAGATCGAGCTCCTCGCGCCGGAGGACGGGGTGTCTCCCGGCCAGGCCTGCGTCGTCTACGACAGCGCGCAGCCGCGCGCCCGGGTTCTCGGCGGCGGCACCATCGCCCGCGTGCCGGCCCGGCGCGAAGCCGTCGCGGCCTGATGTCGGCGCAGACCCTCGAAGGGCAGCAGCGCGCCTATGCGCGCTGGGCGCCGTATTACGACAAGGTCTACCACCGCCTCCTGTCCGACGCCCACCGCCGCACCGCGACGGCCGCCGCGGCGGCCGGCCGCGACGTGCTCGAGGTCGGCGTCGGGACCGGGCTCGTCCTGCCCTACTACCCCGGAGAGGCTCGGGTGATCGGGGTCGACCTGTCCGAGCCGATGCTGCGCAAGGCGGCCGAGAAGGTGCGCAACGGCCCGCTGCCCCAGGTCCGGCTCGTCGCCGCCATGGACGCCTGCCGCCTCGGCTTCGCCGACCGCTCGTTCGACGCGGTGGCGGTGCCCTTCGTGCTCACGCTCGTGCCCGACCCGGAACAGGCCCTGTCCGAGTTCGACCGGGTGCTGCGGCCGGGCGGAGAGATTGTCATCTCCAGCAAGCTCGGCCACGACACCGGCCTGCAGGCCCGGCTCGAGGAGATGCTCGACCC
>DATLFZ010000052.1:0-2711 GCA_035540795.1 Beijerinckiaceae bacterium
CGCCCCCCCTCCCCCGCGCCCGAAGGGCCTGCGGGGAGGGCGGACTCGCGCGTCAGCGCGAGCCGGGTGGGGGCACACCGCCGGGCAAGCGCGAGCCGCCGGACGCGCCCCCTTGCCCGCGGGCGGGGTTGCGTCGACAAGGGCCGGGGCGACGTGGAGCGGGCGGTGGACGAAGAGCTGGTCGCGATCCTGGAGCGGCTCGGGCTCGGGCGCGCGGAGCGCCTGGTGCCGCTCACCGGCGGCGTGTCCTCCGACATCCTGCGGGTCCAAACTCCGCGCGGGCCGTTCGTGGTCAAGCGGGCGCTCGCCAAGCTGAAGGTCGCGGCGGATTGGCGGGCGCCGGTCGCCCGCAACCGCTACGAGGTGATGTGGCTCGAGACCGCCGGCGCCGTGGTGCCGGAGTCGGTCCCGCGGGTGCTCGGCCACGACCCGGAGCACGGGCTCTTCGCCATGGAGTGGCTCGACCCCGAATCGTATCCCGTCTGGAAGGGGCTGTTGCGGGACGGCACGGTCGACCTCGCCTTCGCGGCGGAGGTCGGGCGCCGCCTCGCCGCGATCCACGGCGCGACGGCGGGGGACGCGGCGGTGGCGGCGCGCTTCTCCACCGACGCGATCTTCCACGCCATCCGGCTCGAACCCTACCTCGAGGCGACGGCGCGCCGGCATCCCGCGGTCGCGGACCGGCTGACCGCCCTGTCGCGGGAAACGCTCGCCACGAAGCGGGCCCTCGTCCACGGCGACGTGTCGCCGAAGAACATCCTGGCCGGCCCGCGCGGGCCGATCTTCCTCGACGCCGAATGCGCCTGGTACGGCGACCCGGCCTTCGACCTCGCCTTCTGCCTCAACCACCTGCTGCTGAAGGGGTTGTGGAACCGCCCGGCGGCGCCCGCCTACCTGCGCGCCTTCGACGCCCTCGCGGAGGCCTATCGGTCCGGCGCGGCCTTCGAGCCCCCGGACGCGCTCGAGGGCCGGGCGGCGCGGCTCCTGCCGGCGCTGTTCCTCGCCCGCGTCGACGGCAAGTCGCCGGTCGAGTACGTCTCCGCGGAGGCGGACCGGGACTTGGTGCGGGAAACCGCCCTGCCGCTGATCCGCGAGCCGCCGGCCCGGCTTTCGGCCGTGCGCGCCGCCTGGGCCGAGGCGCTGAACCTGGAGACGTGAGTTGGACACGATCGAACGCGTGCACGCCCGCCGGGTGTGGGACTCCCGCGGCCGCCCGACCGTCGAGGTGGAGGTGACCCTCGCGGGCGGCGCCCGCGGCCGGGCCATCGCCCCCGCCGGCGCCTCCATGGGCAGCGGCGAGGCGGTCGACCTGCGCGACGGCGGAGAGGCCTTCGGCGGCCTCGACGTGCGCCGGGCCGTGGCCAACGTCGAGGGCGCGATCGCCCCGGCCCTGCGCGGCCGCGACGCCTCCGACCAGGCGGCGATCGACGCCGTTTTGATCGACCTCGACGGCACGCCCGACAAGTCTCGCCTGGGCGGCAACGCCGTCGTCGCGACCTCGATGGCGGTGCTGCACGCCGCCGCCGCCGCCCGCGGCCTGCCGCTGTGGCGCCACCTCGCCGGCGACGGCCCGGTCTCAATGCCGATCCCCGAGATCCAGATCTTCGGCGGCGGCGCGCACGCGGCGCGCCGCGTCGACGTGCAGGACTTCATGGTGGTGTGCCCGCGCCCGGCCTCGTTCGGCGAGGCCCTCGACCGCACCGCCGAGGTCTATCGCGCCGCCGGCCGCCTCCTCGCCGAGCGCGGCTCGATCCAGGGCGTCGCCGACGAGGGCGGCTACTGGCCGGCCTTCGCCTCCAACGAGGAGGCCCTCGACATGCTGCTGCGGGCGATCGAGCGGGCCGGCTTCACCCCCGGCGACGAGGTCGCGATCTCGCTCGACATCGCCGCCTCCGAGTTCGGCGAGGGCGGGCGCTACCGGCTCGCCCTCGAGGACCGAACGCTCGACAGCGACGGCATGATCGCGCTGCTCGGGCGCTGGCTCGAGGCCTATCCGATCGTCTCCGTCGAGGACCCGCTCGCCGAGGACGATCCCGACGGCTTCGCCCGCTTCACGCAGACCTACGGCGACCGGGTGCAGGTGATCGGCGACGACTTTCTGGTGACGAGCGCCGCCCGGGTGCGGCAGGCGGCGGCGGCGCGGGCCTGCAACGCCGTCCTGATCAAGCCGAACCAGGCCGGCACGATCACCGAGGCCAAGGCCGCCCTCGACGCCGGAAAAGCCGCGGGCTTCTCCACCATCGTCTCGGCCCGCTCCGGCGAGACCGAGGACGTGACCATCGCCCACCTCGCCGTCGGCTGGGACGCCGGCCAGTTCAAGGTCGGCTCCTTCACCCGCTCCGAGCGCATGGCCAAGTGGAACGAGATGCTCCGCATCGAGGAGGCTTTGGGGGCGGACGCGGGGATGGCGCGGCCGTTCGAGTGAGGGGTGATGGACCTGCCCTTCGACCGCGGGGCTGGGAAGAGGCCGGCGAAAGGGAGCGCCGAGCCGAAAAATTCGTCCCGGGTGTCGATTTCCGGGACCCTCGTTCGTCGTACCGAGGTCGAGCCGACGAGGCCGGCGCAGGTAGAGGAGATGGGACAATGCGCGTGATGGTGTTTGTGAAGGCGACCGAGGACAGCGAGCGGGGCGTGATGCCCCCGAGCGAGCTGCTCGAGGCGATGGGCCGGTTCAACGAGGAGCTGGTCAATGCCGGCATCATGCTCGGCGG
>DATLFZ010000053.1:0-3650 GCA_035540795.1 Beijerinckiaceae bacterium
GAGCAGACGCTGAAAACCGTCAAGCTCGCCTCGACACGCTATCTCGACGCCCTGCCGACGCAGGGCTCGGCCTCGGGGCAGGCCTTCCGCGACCTGGAGATGGAGGCCGAGGTGCACCGCATGACGCAGCAGCTCGGCGTCGGCGCCCAGTTCGGCGGCAAGTATTTCTGCCACGACGTGCGCGTCATCCGCCTGCCGCGTCACGGGGCCTCCCTGCCGATCGGGCTCGGCGTCTCCTGCTCAGCCGACCGTCAGGCGCTCGGCAAGATCACCCGGGACGGGATTTTTCTCGAGCGGCTCGAGGCGAACCCGGCCCAATACCTGCCCGAGATCGACGAATCCTCCCTGGGCGGCGAGGTGGTGCGCATCGACCTCAACCGGCCGATGGCCGAAATCCTCGGCACGCTGACCCGCCACCCGGTCCGCACGCGGCTGTCCCTGTCCGGGCCGATGATCGTCGCCCGCGACCTCGCCCACGCCAAGATCCGGGAGCGTCTCGCCCGGGGCGAGCCGATGCCGGACTATTTCAAGAATCACCCGATCTACTACGCCGGGCCGGCCAAGACCCCGGAGGGCTACGCGTCCGGCTCGTTCGGGCCGACCACCGCGGGCCGCATGGATTCCTTTGTCGACGAGTTCCAGTCACACGGCGGTTCGATGGTGATGCTCGCCAAGGGCAACCGCAGCGCGCAGGTGCGCGAGGCGTGCAAGAAGCACGGCGGCTTCTATCTCGGCTCGATCGGCGGCCCCGCCGCCCGCCTCGCCCAGGACTGCATCCGCAAGGTCGAGGTGGTCGAGTACCCCGAGCTCGGCATGGAGGCGATCTGGCGCATCGAGGTGGAGGATTTCCCCGCCTTCATCGTCACCGACGACAAGGGCAACGACTTCTTCCGCGAGCTGAACCTCGGCTGAGGGCCGCCTGGGCCCGCGTGTTGCCAAAGGGCGGGCCAGCGGGGAACATGCGGCGCGGCGCAAACCCGCGGGCGGACGCGATGAACTGGCGCGACTTCTGGAACCAGGACACGCCGATCTACGTGAGCGATCGGCACAAGACCCTGCACTACCAGATCGTCGCCCGGGACGTGGCGGCGCTCCTGCCGTCGCCCGACGCGGTCGTTCTCGACCACGGCTGCGGCGAGGCCCTCTCGGCCGGGCGGGTCGCGGCGCGCTGCGCGAAGCTCTACCTGTGCGACGCCGCGCCCCTCGTCCGCGAGCGCCTGAAGGCCCGCTTCGGGGACAACCCCAAGATCGTCGTCCTCGCCCCGGATGAGGTCGAGGATCTCGCCGAGGGCTCCCTCGACCTCGTCGTCGCCAATTCCCTCGTCCAGTACCTGTCTTTCGAGGAGTTCCGGGAACTCCTGCGGCTGTGGCGCGCCAAGCTGAAGCCGGGCGGGCGCCTCGTCGTCGCCGACGTGATCCCGCACGAGGCCGGGGCGGCGGCCGACGTTAGGGCGCTCCTCGGCTTCGCCTGGAAGGGCGGATTCCTCGGCGCGGCGGTGGTCGGGCTCGCCCGCACCGCCTTCTCCCAGTACAGGACCATGCGCAACGAGCTCGGCCTGTCCCGCTACGGCGAGGCGGAGATGATCGAGATCCTGCGCGCCGAGGGCTTTTCGGCGGAGCGGCGGCTCCAGAACATCGGCCACAACCCGGTCCGGATGACCTTCGTCGCCCGCGCCCACTGACGAGGACCGCATGACCGAGACGCACAATCCGGTGACCGCGCTTTCGAGCCTGCGCCGCGGCGAGGGGACGCTGTTCAGCGCCTGGTGCAGCCTGCGCGAGCCGGCGGTCGCCGGCGTCCTCGCCCGCGAGGCCTTCGACGCGGTGATCCTCGACATGCAGCACGGGCTCTACGACGTCGCCTCGGCGGTGACGGCGATCCAGTTCGTCGCCGCCGCCGGCAAGCCGGCCGTGGTGCGCATCCCCGTCGGCGAGTTCGCGACCGCCTCCCGCCTCCTCGATGCCGGTGCGGCGGGGATCATCGCGCCGATGATCAACACGGTCGAGGACGCCTGGCGCTTCTCCGCCTTCGCCAAGTACCCGCCGATCGGCGAGCGCAGCTGGGGGCCGCACGGCGGCCTCGCGCTGACCGGGCTGCAGCCCGCCGACTACTTCCGCCAGGCGAACGGGTTTTCGCTCGCGCTCGCCATGATCGAGACCCGGGAGGCGCTCGATCTCGTCGACGAGATCCTCGCCGTGCCCGGCATCGACGGCGCCTTCATCGGCCCGGCCGACCTGTCGATCGGCCTCTCCCACGGGGAGACCCTCGACCCGCTCGGGCCCGCCGTCGACCATGCCCTGCACAGGATCGTCGGCCACGCCCGCACCGCCGGCAAGATCGCGAGCGTGTTCGCGCACAACCCGGAGCGCGCGGCCCTGTTCGCGCAGATGGGCTATTCGCTCATCGCGGTCGGCACCGACGCCATGCTGCTGCGGGCCGGCGCCCAGGCGGCGCTCAAGACCGCCCGCGGCGCGCCGCCGAAGCCCGGCCCCGCGCCCTACTGACGGTCCTTGGGGTAGGGCAGGCCGAAGGCGCGCACGAGAAAAAGCCCGCCGTGGCGCAGGCCCGCGGGATCGATGCCGTGGGCGATCCCGGTCGAGAGGTGCCATTCGCAGGGCACGTCCGCCGCCGCGAGCGCATCCGCCGACAGGAAAAGGGCATCCGCAGGGATCACGTCGTCCCGGTCCCCGTGGACGAGGAGGATCGGCGGCTTCGCCCGCGCATCCAGGCTCTCCGGCCCCTTGCCGTGTTCGAGCACCAGCATCCCCGAGAAGCCGACGATCGCCGCGGGGGCGACCGCCCGGCGCAGGCCCACATGCAGCGCCATCATGGTGCCCTGGCTGAACCCGACGAGGGCGAGGCGGTTCGGCGCGACGCCGGTGCGGGCGAGCTCCTGATCGAGAAAGGCTTCTAGGGTCGGCCCGGCGGCGTTGACCCCGCGCCAGCGCTCGTGCGGATCCCGGAAGGTGAGGGGGAACCACTGCCGGCCCATGGGCTGGCCGGGCAGGAGGTCGGGGGCGTTCGGGGCGACGAAGGCGGCGTCGGGCAGCCAGCGCTGCCATTGCCGGCCGAGCTCGATCAGGTCGTTGCCGTCGGCCCCGTAGCCGTGCAGGAAGACGACGAGCTGGCGCGGGCTCCCCGATCGGGGCGGCAGGCGGGGTCCGGTGAGGGTGCGGGTCACGGCGCTCTCCTGAGGGCTCGATAGAAGAGGCGGGGCGAAGCCGCAACGCTCACACCGGCACCCCCTCGCGCTGCTTGGCGATCTTGTAGTGCGCCCACAGCACCTTGGCGGCGACGCCGCGCCAGGGCCGCCACGCCTCGGCGAGGTCGAGGAGCTCCGCCGGGGACGGCCGGGCGGGCAGGCCGTAGGCGAGGCGGGCGGATTCCTGGAGCGCGAGGTCGCCGGCGGCGAAGGCATCGGCGTGGCCGAGGCAGAACAGGAGGTAGATGTCCGCGGTCCAGGGGCCGATCCCCTTGACCGTGGTGAGGAGCGCGTGCGCCTCGTCGGCGGGGAGGTCGGCGAGCCGGTCGAGGGGCAGCTCGCCCGAGTCGACCGCGGCGGCGACGGCGCGCAGGGTCCGGATCTTGGGGGCCGACAGGCCGCAGGCGCGCAGGGCCTCGTCGGTGGCCTCGAGCACGGCCGCCGGGG
>DATLFZ010000054.1:0-2699 GCA_035540795.1 Beijerinckiaceae bacterium
GATCGCCTGCACGGACCCGGGCTGCCCCGGCATCGAGACCGTGATCCTGATCATGCCGCCCGGCGAGAAGACCCGCGCCTGCAAGGTGCAGAAGCCGGCGGATGAAGTGACCGAGGCCGAGGTGGCGGCGGCGCTCGCCGCCCCCTGACCTATCCAACCCCGTCAATCCGGGGCCGAGCGCAGCGAGGAGCCCGGAACCCACGAACACGACCCGTTCCGGATCGAACGCGCCGGAGCCGTCGCGCCCCTTCGAGCGCCGCCGGTGTTCATGGGTTCCGGGCTCGCCCTTCGGGGGCCCCGGAATGACGAAGCGTGTCGTCCGATCCCTCACCGCACGAGGACGTTGCGGAACTGCCAGGGGTCGCTCTCGTCGAGGTCCTCGGGGAAGAAGCCCGGGCGGCCGGCGAGCGGGGTCCAGTCCGTGTAGGCGCCGATCACCGGGCCGAGATAGGGCCGCTGCACGTCGAGGCAGCGCCGAAAGTCCATCTCGTCGGCCTCGATGACGCCCCGCTCGGGGTTCTCGAGCGCCCAGACCATCCCCGCGAGCACCGCCGAGGTCACCTGCAGGCCGGTGGCGTTCTGGTACGGCGCGATGCGGCGCGTCTCCTCGATCGAGAGCTGCGAGCCGTACCAATAGGCGTTCCTGGCGTGGCCGTAGAGGAGCACGCCGAGCTCGTCGATGCCGTCCGTGATCTCGTCCTCGGTGAGGATGTGGTAGGCGGACTGCACCTTGCCCGCCTGGCCGAACATCTCGTGCAGCGACAGCACCGCCTCGTTGCAGGGGTGGTAGGCGTAGTGGCAGGTCGGCCGGTACACGACCTTCTTGCCCTCGACGACCGAGAAATAGGACGGAATCGAGATCGCCTCGTTGTGGGTGACGAGGAAGCCGAACTGGGCCTTGGCGGTCGGCGTCCACGAGCGCACCCGGGTGTCGGCCCCGGGCCGCAACAGGTAGATCGCCGTCTCGGAGCCGTCCGCGTGGGTGCGGCCGATCTCCGGCATCCAGCTTTCATGCGTGCCCCAGCCGAGCTCGGCCGGCTGCATGCCCTCCGACACGAAGCCCTCCACCGACCAGGTGTTGACGAAGACCCCGATCGGCTTCTCGGACTTGGCGCGCTGGGTGTCGCGCTCGGCGATGTGGATGCCCTTGACGCCGGCGCGCTGCATGAGGCGCGCCCATTCCTCGCGGGTGGTCGGCTCCTCGAAATCGAGGTCGAGGTCGGTGGCGAGGTTGAGGAGCGCCTGCTTGACGAACCAGGACACCATGCCGGGATTGGCGCCGCAGCAGTTGATCGCCGTGGAGCCGCCGGGGTTCTTGCGACGCAGGTCGAGGATGCCTTCGCGCAGCATGTAGTTCGAGCGCGCGCCCGGATCCATCGTCGGGTCGAAGTAGAAGCCCGGCCACGGCTCGGCGACCGTGTCGATGTAGAGGACCTCGAGCTCCTGGCACAGGGCGATGATGTCCCGCGACGAGGTCTCGACCGAGACGTTGACGCAAAACCCCTGGCCGCGGCCCTCGGTGAGGAGCGGCTCGAGAACGGCCCGGTAGTTCTCCCGGGTCAGGCCCTGGTGGATGAAGCGGATGCCCCGCTCGTCGAGGAGGTGCCGGTCCTTGTCCGAGGGGTCGATGACGACGAAGCGGCTCTTGTCGTATTCGAAATGCCGCTCGATCAGCGGCAGCGTCCCCTTCCCGATCGATCCGAACCCGATCATGACGATCGGGCCGGTGATGCGGCCGTACACGGGCCAGGTGGTCATGGCGTCTCCTCGGGATGTGGGGCAACCGGCGCCGGCTTGAATAGTTCAGGTAGGCGGGGCGTCAACCGCCCCTCGCTCCCCCGTCATTCCGGGGCCGGCGAAGCCGGAGCCCGGAACCCATGGACTCGACGGTGCGGGGGAGGATGCGGCGGTGCCGTCGCGTTTCTCCGCGGCGCCGGTGTTCCTGGGTTCCGGGCTCTTCGCTGCGCGGAGCCGCGGAATGACGAGCGTGTGCGCGCCGGGTTCCTATTCGGCGGCGAGCGCCTCGGGCGTCTGGCTCGCGCGGGCCCGACCGGCTTCGCCGAGGCAGGCGGCGACGGCCTCGCGGAGCGAGGTCACGTAGTGGTCGGCGCCGAGCGCGGCGCGCAGCTTCTCGTCATTCAGCACCGCCTCTTCCGCCGGCCAGAGGCCGACGAGGAGCGGCGCGTCGGGCAGCTTCTGGCGCAGGCGGCGCAGGAGGTAGCGCAGATGCGCCGGGCTGCCGCTGATCTCGAGATAGGAGATGCAGACCATCGCCACCTCGTCGACGTCGAGCTCGAGGATGTTCGAGCGCGACACCGCCTCGTGCGGTACGACGCGGGCGCCGAGCCCGTGCTTGCGCAGGAGCTGGCCGAGCAGGGTGGAGGCCGCCTCGTCGAGGGGGCCGCGCCCGGCGATGCACATGACCGGCGTGTCGCCGCGCCAGATCGGCGGCAGCTCCTCCGCCGGCGGCGCCTGCGCGGCGACCGGCGGGTCCTTCGGCAGGTCGCGCTCCGCCGGCGGCGGCGCGACCGGCCCCTCCTCCGCTTCCTTCTTCGCCGGATCCCGGTCGGGGAAATCGGCGAGGTCGGCGGCAAGGCTGCGCACCGACTCGTCGATGCGGTGCACCTGCTCGGGGGTGAGCACGCCCCGTTCGAGGTCGTTCGCGGCGAGCTGGAGCCCTTTCAGCACCACCTCGTCGT
>DATLFZ010000055.1:0-6172 GCA_035540795.1 Beijerinckiaceae bacterium
CGACGGCGGCACCTACGTCGAGATGGGCCAGTTCACCGACGCCGGCGCGATCGAGACCTCGTGGCACCGCATCTGCGCCAAGGACCTCAACGTGCTGGGCTCCTGGGCCTTCACCGGCAACGACCTGCCCCTCGGCGTCGATATGCTCTATCGCGCCCGGGACAAGTATCCCTGGCTCGACATGCAGACCGTCTACCCCTTCACGGAGGAGGGGGTGTCGCGGGCGGTCGCCGACGCCATGGCCATGCGGACGGTGAAGTCGACCATCGTGCCCTGGCCCGAGCTCGTGGACTGAGCCGGCGTGCCTACCATCCCCCTGGACCTTAGCGGCTACACCGACCTGCCGCCCGGCAAGATCGCGACGATCGTGACCTACCTCGAGATGCGGGCGCGTCCGGAGCCGCGGCCCCTCCCGGGGGGGCCGTGGACGCTCGCCCGCATCGGCGACGACGTCCAGCGCTACCGCGCCCTCTTTCGGCGCGTCGGCGAGCCGTGGCTGTGGTTCGGGCGACTCGTGATCGGCGACGCCACCCTGCGGGGGATCCTCGGCGATCCGGCCGTCGAGGCCTTCGCCCTGCGCCGGGAGGGGGAGGACGTGGGGCTTCTGGAGCTCGACTTCCGGCAGGCGGGCGCCTGCGAATTGTCCTATTTCGGCCTCGTGCCGGAGGCGGTGGGGCAGGGCGCCGGGCGGTTCCTGATGAACGAGGCGGTCGCGCGCGCCTTCGCCCGGCCCATCGAGCGCTTCTTCGTGCACACCTGCACCCTCGACCATCCGGGCGCGGTCGGGTTCTACGTCCGCTCGGGGTTCTCGCCCTACAAGCGGGCGATCGAGGTCGCCGACGATCCCCGGCTCACCGGGCTGGTGCCGCGCACGGCGGCACCGCACGTTCCGATCGTGTGAGGGTCAGAGGCCCGCCGGCGCGGCGCGGGCGAGGCCGATCTGGTTCATGGCCGCCTGGTCGCGGGCGTTCTCGAGCGCGCGCTCGGCGCTGCGCTCCCGGTCCTCGAGAATCTCGACCTTCTTGAGCTCCTCGAAGGCGAGCGCCAGGTCGCCCTTGGCGGAATCGAGCTGCGCCTGCAGTTCCTCGGCGGAGCGGCGCAGGTTGTCGCGCCGCTGCATGGCCGCCTTGGCGTAGGTCGGATAGGCGAAATGGGCCGGGTCCGAAATGCCGGCCCGATGCTCCTCGGCGGCGATCTCCCGGTCGAGATCCGCGGCCATCCGCCCGAACTCGGCGATCATCGCCTCGATCTGCAGAACCCGCCGCCGCTTCTCGTCCACCTGGAAGCGTTTGAGCCGTATGAGCGTCTCCCGCGACTTCATCGTCCCCTACTCCACCGACGAAAACACGTCCCACGTCAGCCCACGATTTCGGCGAGACGGGCGTAACCTTCCCCGATGGAGGTTGAATCTTCCTTACCTTGGCCGAGGAAGGCCTCGAGCGCCGGAAACAGAGCGATCGCCTCGTCGACTTCGGGGGAGGTGCCCGGGCGGTAGGCCCCGAGGCGGATCAGTTCCTCCATGTCGGCGTAGGTGGAGAGGATGCGCCGAGCCCGCTGCACCACCGGCAGGTAGGCCGGGTCGCAGGCCCGCGGCATCGTGCGGGACACCGACTTCAGCACGTCGATCGCCGGATAGCGGCCCCGGTCCGCGATGGCCCGGTCCATGACGATGTGGCCGTCGAGGATGCCGCGCACCGCGTCCGCGACCGGCTCGTTGTGGTCGTCGCCCTCGACGAGCACCGTGAAGATGCCGGTGACGGTGCCCTCGCCCGTCCCCGGTCCGGCGCGCTCGAGGAGACGCGGCAGCTCGCCGAACACGGTCGGCGTGTAGCCCTTGGCGGTCGGGGGCTCCCCGGCGGCGAGGCCGATGTCCCGCTGCGCCATGGCGAAGCGGGTCACCGAATCCATCATGCACAGGACCGAGGCGCCGCGGTCGCGGAAGGATTCGGCGAGGGCGAGGGTGAGGTGGGCCGCGTTGCGCCGCATCAGGGCCGGCTCGTCGGAGGTCGCGACCACAACCACCGAGCGGGCGAGGCCCTCGGGCCCGAGGTCGTCCTGCAGGAATTCCTGAACCTCGCGGCCGCGCTCGCCGACGAGGCCGATCACGGCGACGTCGGCGGCGGTGTTGCGGGCGAGCATCGACAGGAGCACCGACTTGCCGACGCCGCTGCCGGCGAAGATGCCCATGCGCTGGCCCTCGCACACGGTCAGGAAGGCGTTGATGGCGCGCACCCCGAGGTCGAGGGGCGGGCCGACCCGGCGGCGGGCATGCGCCGGGGGCGGATCCGCCCGGAACGGATAGAGGGTCGGCCCGAGGGGGAGGGGACCGAGGCCGTCGACGGGACGGCCGAGCGCGTCGACGACCCGGCCGAGCCAACCCTCGCTCGGCCGCACGCCGCCGGCCTGCGGGCGCACATGCGCCGGGCAGCCGCGGCGCACGCCGTCGAGGGAGCCGAACGGCATGGCGAGGGCGCGGTCCCCCGAGAAGCCGATGACCTCGCACGGGACGACGGCGCCGTGGTCGATCCCGATATCGAGGCGCCCGCCGACCCGCATGGCGGCGACCGGCCCGGCGATTTCGACCAGAAGGCCGCGCACCGCCGCGACGCGTCCGAACACCTCGAGCGCCGGCGTCGCCTCGAGCGCGGCGGCGGCGGCCCGCAGCCGCCGCTCGGTGTCGCTGCCCATCGCCGTCCCCATCAACGTTTCGTTTACCCGCCTCGTTAACACTGGTTTGGCCACGCGGGTAGCCGGCGACGGCCTGTCGGCGAGGTGCGAGTCGCGAGAGTCGCTTGCGTCGACTTGATGAACCGATACGTGAACTGGATGGCGAGCCGGAATCCACGCAGCCACAACATTTTGCGCCGATTCGTAAAAGTTTCGGCGATTGAGGCTTGCGTGGGAGAATCAGGGTTTGTTAACCATTCCTCGTTAGCGTTCCGAGTCGGACGGTGGAGAGCGGTTCGCGGAGCCCCGGGAGGGCTGCGCGGGCCGGCGGCGAAGCTTTGCGTGCGCTTCCGGGGCTAGGGCGGGGACCTGAACATGCGCGTACTTCTCATCGAGGACGACAGCGCAACGGCGCAGAGCATCGAGCTGATGCTCAAGTCGGAGAACTTCAACATCTATACGACCGACCTCGGGGAAGAAGGCGTCGACCTCGGCAAACTCTACGATTACGACATCATCCTGCTCGACCTGAACCTGCCCGACATGTCGGGGTACGAGGTGCTGCGGTCGCTGCGGGTGGCCAAGGTCAAGACGCCGATCCTGATCCTGTCCGGCCTCGCCGGCATCGAGGACAAGGTGAAGGGCCTCGGCTTCGGGGCCGACGACTACCTCACCAAGCCCTTCCACAAGGACGAGCTCGTCGCGCGCATCCACGCCATCGTCCGCCGCTCGAAGGGCCACGCCCAGTCGATCATCACCACCGGCGACCTCGTCGTGAACCTCGACACCAAGACGGTCGAGGTCGCGGGCTCGCGGGTGCACCTGACGGGCAAGGAGTACCAGATGCTGGAACTCCTCTCCCTGCGCAAGGGCACGACGCTCACCAAGGAGATGTTCCTGAACCATCTCTACGGCGGGATGGACGAGCCGGAGCTCAAGATCATCGACGTGTTCATCTGCAAGCTGCGCAAGAAGCTCGCCAACGCCAGTCAGGGCAAGAACTACATCGAGACGGTGTGGGGCCGCGGCTACGTGCTGCGCGAGCCGACCGACGCCGACGAGCGCATCCCCGCCTGACACACGCCCGTCATGCCGGGCGTCTAGACGAGACGCGTGGTTCGCGCCCGGATGTACGGCCGAACCGCCCAGAAGCCCCGCTCCGGCGGGGTTTCGCATTTTCAGCGCTCCCCGCCGCGTGATCCTTCCCGCCGTCATCCTCGGACGGCGCACAGCGATCCGAAGATCGCGCCGCAGAAGCATTCCTGGGGGGCCGTTCGGCTCGCCCGGTGATGACGCGTGCGATATCTGCCAGAAGCCCTCCGAAGAAGTGCATCTGGAGGATACATTCAAATAGAACAACAGCCGCACACGATCGGTACGGTGACGTACGACGCGGCTGGCTCGAGCGGCGAAACCGATCTGTTCATTCGACGTTAATCGCCGAACCCCGGCCGATCGGACGGTTAGTCAGAGCGAAAAAGCCCCGGCGATGCCGAGGCCGGGGGATTCATGCGAACGATATTGGAGGTATTCACATGCGCGCATCTTTGGCATCCGTTTCCGTTCTGGCACTCGGCCTCATGCTCGGCGGCCCGGCGCTCGCGCAGCAGGCCGGGGCGCCGACCGTCGCCCCGGCGCAGATCGAGCGGATCGATCGCGAGACCATC
This sequence comes from Beijerinckiaceae bacterium, assembly GCA_035540795.1. Lineage (GTDB taxonomy): Bacteria > Pseudomonadota > Alphaproteobacteria > Rhizobiales > Beijerinckiaceae > JAJKJG01. Next base: position 4,335 of record DATLFZ010000055.1, read on the forward strand.
AAGGACCGCCTCGGCAAGGCCGGGGTCGAGGACCGCGAGGAGTTCAAGGGCAGGCTCGTCCAGGCCCAGAGCCCCGAGGGCCATCCCGTGCTGATGCTGTTCGGCCCCGAGAACATGGCCGGCGACGAGTCGGTCGACTTCGACCGCGACGAGATCCGCGGCCGCCTCGCGGCACAGGGCTTCAGCAACATCACTTTCGCCGACGACGCCCAGATGGTCCGCGGCAGCTTCGGCGACGACAAGCGGGTCCTCGCCTTCGCGGGCGGCCTCGCGATGATCGCCGGCGTGGCCCAGGCCGACCAGCCGGACCTCGAGCGGATGAAGAGCAAGCTCGGCGAGGTCGGGCTCGAGGACCGGGACGAGTTCCGCGGCAAGCTCATCCAGGCGCGGATCGACGGGCAGCCGGTCTTCCTCGTGATCGGCCCCGAGGACTTCGCCGGTGACGAGTCGGTCGAGCTCAGCGCCGCCGACCTGACGAAGTTCCAGCAGGAGGGCTTCGAGGACGCCCGCGTGGTCGACGACGTCAAGATCGTCCGCGGCACGCTCGACGACAAGGCGGTCCTGGCGCTGGCCGGCAGCGGCGTTCGCGCCGAGCCCGCCGCGACCGGAGCGGTCGGCGTTCGGCAGTAACGGGCCACCCGGCCCTGACGCGGGAGCCCGCCGGTGCGCCGGCGGGCTCCTGTCGTGTGTGTGGTCGTTCGGCAACAGGCCTCGGCCGCCGCCCGCGGCTTCACCTATGTCAATTGCCGCAAGCCCCTTCCTCGGCCAGCGTCCCGCGCGTCGCCGGAAGGAGGGCCCGTGGTCGCGATCCGAACGCTGTTGGGCCTCCTGTGCCTCGCGGGCCTGATGGAACTCGCGCAGGCCGCTCCGGGCGGGCGCCCGAATGATCGTGCCGCCTCGAGCGAGGCCCGCAGCGAGGACGCACGGAACGCGGAGGAGGACGACGACGACGACAACGACGACGACGAGAACGACGACGACAACGACCGACCGAAGCTGACGGCCGATTCCGACGGCATCACCTATCGCGACCCGCGCCTTCAGCTGAAGCTGCAACTCGGCGGGCGGCTCCATCTTGATTTCGGCGGCGGCGAGGCGCGTGGCCGCGACCTCGACGAAAGCTCCCTGTGGCGAGGCCGCCTGCGGCGGGGCCGCATCGAGTTGTACGCCGGGTTCCGGGAGAACTGGCACGGCTTCGTCCAGCTGGAGCCCTTCAACCGGGACGAACCCTGGCAGGACGTCCGTTTCGGCTATTCGGGCTTCGACAAGATCTCGCTCACCGCCGGCAACATGGAGGAGCCCTTCGGGCTCGAGAACCTCGAGAGCAGCAACGACATCGTGTTCATGGAGCGGGCTTTGCCGACGGCGCTGATCCCGGGCCGGCGGGTCGGGGCGGTCGCCGCGGTCGCGGGGGAGCGCTGGAGCCTCGTCGGCGGCGTCTTCGGCCGCAACATCAATCTCGGCTCGGACCGTATCGGTACCGCCCTCACGGCCCGCGCCACCTTCGCCCCGGTGAAGGAGGACGGCCACGTCCTGCATCTCGGCCTATCCGGCAGCCACCGCCGCTACGGCCTCGGGCGGGAGTTCGAGGTCTCTCCCGCGCCGGAATCCCGCGTGTACGATGTCCCGTTGATCGGTTTCGACGCGATCGAGGACCTGCGCGCGATCTCCCGCCTCGGGTTGGAAGCCGCCTACATGCGCGGCCCGTTCCGCGTGCAGGGGGAATACGTGGCGGCACGCCTCGACCGGGACCTCCCCTTCGGCCGCCGGCTCGCGGCGCTCCGCAACAGCAACAGCAACGGCAACGGCAACGGAAACGGAAACGGAAACGGGAACGG
>DATLFZ010000056.1:0-6073 GCA_035540795.1 Beijerinckiaceae bacterium
GACGATGGAGATCAACCGGGTTTCGCCTACGCCCTTGCCGCCGGGCGGGAGCCGGGGTGGCAGCGCGTAGCCGGGGGTGCGGCAAATTCAAACTGAGACACGACCCTTTCCTGCGACCGATTGACTCAACGGCCGTACGAGAACAAAATAAGAACGATCGGAGCTCCGCGGGTTGTTGGGCAAGGCGTCATGGCCGGGCAGGGTGAGGTTTTGGCCGGGTTGCGGGCGCGGATCGGGCGGCCGGGGGCGCGCGGCGAGCGGCTGCGGTTCGGGGTTGCGGCCCTCGACCGGCCTCTCGGCGGCGGGCTCTTGCGGGGGCGGCTGCACGAATTCGCGGAAGCGGGCGCGGCGGCCGAGCACGCGGCGGCGGCGACCCTGTTCGTCGCCGGCATCCTGGCGCGGACCCGCGGGCCGGTCCTGTGGTGCCTGCGCCGGCGGGACCTGTTCGCGCCGGCCCTCGGCCTCGTCGGGCTCCATCCCGACCGGGTCGTCTACGCGGAGGCGGCGCGGGAGGCGGACCTCCTCGCCTGTCTCGAGGAAGGGCTGCGCCATCCGGGCCTCGCCGGGGTCGTCGGCGAGGTGGCGAGGCTCGGGCTGACGCCCTCGCGCCGGCTCAAGCTCGCGGCGGAGGCATCCGGGGTGACCGCCTTCGTTCTGCGGCGCTGGCGCAGCGACGCGGAGCGCGCCGCCGGGGCCGAGCCCAACGCCGCCGAGACCCGCTGGCGCATCGGCGCGGCGCCCTCGGCGCCCCTGGCGGCGCCGGGGGTGGGGCGCCCCCGCTGGAGTGTCGAACTCGTGCGGGCCCGCGGCGCCGAGCCGCGCGCCTGGATCGTGGAGGCCTGCGATGGCAAGGGTCGTCTCGCTCTGCCTGCCGACCTGGGCGACCGACCGGGTGCGGCGCCGCGGCGCGCCGCCGCCGGATGAGCCGCTGGTCACGGTCGAGACCGTCGGCGCGCGCCGGCTCGTCGCCGCCGCTGACGGGGCCGCCCGGGCGCTCGGCCTCTCCCCGGCGCTCACGGTGGCCCATGCGCAGGCCATGGTGCCGAACCTGCACCTCGCCCCGGCGGCGCCGCAGGACGACGCCGCCGCGCTGTCCCGCCTCGCCCGCTGGTGCCTGCGCTATGCCCCCCTCGTCGCGCCCGATCCGCCCGACGGCATCCTCCTCGACGTCGCCGGCGCGGCGCATCTCTTCGGCGGCGAGGCGGCGCTCGTCGCCGACCTCGAAGCCCGGCTCGGCCGGGCCGGCATCGCCGCGAAGGCGGCCCTCGCCGACACGCCCGCCGCCGCCTGGGCGCTCGCCCGCTACGGGCCGGGAGGGGTCGCGCCCCCCGCCGCCGTCGCCGGCGCGCTCGAAAACCTGCCGGTCGAGGCCCTGCGCCTCGATCCCGACACGGCCGAGCGCCTGCGCCGGCTCGGCCTCGACCGGATCGGGCCGCTCTCCGCCCTGCCGCGGGCGCCGCTGACGCTCCGCTTCGGGCCGGAACTGGGCCGCCGCCTCGACCAGGCCTACGGCCGCGCGGCGGAGCCGGTCGCCTGGATGGCGCCGCCGGGGGAGCTGCGCCGGCGCCTCGCCTTCGCCGAGCCGATCGGGGCGGAGGACCTTCCGCGGGTGAGCGAGCGCCTGTGCCGGGCGCTGTGCGCCGAGCTCGAGCGGCAGGGGCTCGGCGCCCGCCGGCTCGACCTCGTCTTCGGCCGGGTCGACCGGGTGGCGCAGGCGATCCGCATCGGCACGGGCCGGCCGAGCCGGGACCCCCGCCACCTCGCCCGCCTGTTCGCGCTCCGCCTCGACACGGTGGATCCGGGCTTCGGCATCGAGGACGCCACCCTCGTGGCCGCCCGGACCGAGCCCCTCGACGCCCGCCAGCTCTCGACCGTGCCGGAGCCCGAGGCCGCGGTGGCGGAGCTCGTCGACCGCCTCGCCGTGCGGCTCGGGCCGCAAAACCTCTTCCGCATCGCCCCGCGGGAGAGCGACCTGCCGGAGCGCTGCGTGCGCCGCCTGCCGCCGCTCGCGCCCCCCGCCGGGGCGACCTGGCCGGCGCTGCCGCGGCCGACCCGCCTCGTCGAGCCGCCCGAGCCCGTCGAGGCGACGGCGCTCCTGCCCGACCACCCGCCGGCCCTGTTCGTGTGGCGGCGGGTGCGCCGGCGCGTGGTGCGGGCCGACGGGCCCGAGCGCATCTTCGGCGAATGGTGGCGCTCGGATGCCGAGACCCCCCTCGTGCGCGACTACTACGCGGTCGAGGACGAGACCGGCGCCCGCTACTGGCTCTTTCGCGACGCCCCGGTGAGCGAGGGCGGCCGCTGGTGGCTGCACGGGATCTTCGCGTGACCTACGCGGAACTCCAGGTCACGACCCATTTCAGCTTCCTGCGCGGGGCTTCGAGCCCGGCCGAGCTGTTTTCGCGGGCGGCGGAACTGGACATCCCCGCCCTCGGCGTGGTGGACCGCAACTCCTTCGCCGGGCTGGTGCGGGCGCACGAGGCGGCGCGGGAGACGGGCCTGCGCCTCGTCCCCGGCTGCCGGCTCGACCTCGACGACGGCGACGCGCTCCTCGTCTACCCGACCGACCGGGCCGCCTATTCGCGCCTGTGCCGGCTCCTGACCCTCGGCAAGAGCCGGGCCGGCAAGGGCCTGTGCCGCCTCGCCTGGGACGACGTCGCCGCCCATGCGGAAGGCTCCCTCGCCGCCCTCGTCCCGGACGATCCCGAGACGGTCGGGGAGCCCCTCGGCCGCCTGCGCGAGACCTTCGGCGACCGGGCCTATCTCGCCCTGACCCGGCGCCTGCGCCCGGGCGACGCCGCCCGGCTCCAGGCCTTCGACGAAGCCGCGAAGGAGGCGCGGGTGGCGACGCTCGCCACCAACGACGTGCTCTACCACGTCCCCGACCGGCGCCTGCTCCAGGACGTGGCCACCTGCATCCGCGAAAAATGCACCATCGATGCGGCCGGGTTTCGGCGGGAGCGCTTCGCCGACCGCTTCCTCAAGCCCCCGGCCGAGATGGCGCGCCTGTTCGCCCGCCACCCCGACGCGGTCGCCCGCACGGGCGAGGTCCTCGACCGCTGCCGCTTCTCGCTCACCGAGCTCGCCTATCAGTACCCGCACGAGGCCTGCATCCCGGGGCTCTCGCCGCAGCAGGCCCTCGAGAAGCTGACCTGGGAGGGGGCGGCGGTCCATTATCCGGGCGGCGTCCCGGACAAGGTGCGGGCCCAGATCCTGCACGAGCTGCGGCTCGTGGAGCGCCTGCGCTACGCGCCGTACTTCCTCACCGTCCATTCGATCGTGCGCTTCGCCCGCGACAGGGGGATCCTGTGCCAGGGGCGCGGCTCGGCGGCGAATTCCGCCGTCTGCTACGTGCTCGGCATCACCTCGATCGACCCGGTCACCTCCGAGCTCCTGTTCGAGCGCTTCGTGTCGGAGGAGCGCAACGAGCCTCCCGACATCGACGTGGATTTCGAGCACGAGCGCCGGGAGGAGGTGATCCAGTGGATCTACGACACCTACGGCCGCCACCGCGCGGCGCTCGCCGCGACCGTGATCCGCTACCGGGCGCGGGGCGCCGTGCGCGACGTCGGCAAGGCCCTCGGCCTGCCGGAGGACGTGACCAAGGCGCTCGGCGGCCTCGTCTGGGCCTGGAGCGTCGACGGGGTCGGCGAGAAGGAGGCGCGCGAGCTCAACCTCAACATGGCCGACCGCCGCCTGCGCCTGACGCTGGCCCTCGCCCAGGAGCTGATCGGCTTCCCCCGCCACCTGTCCCAGCACCCGGGCGGCTTCGTGCTGACGCAGGAGCGCCTCGACGACCTCGTGCCGATCGAGCCCGCCCGCATGGACGACCGCCAGGTCATCGAATGGGACAAGGACGACATCGACGTCCTGAAGTTCATGAAGGTCGACGTGCTCGGCCTCGGCATGCTCGGCTGCCTGCGCCGCTGCTTCGACCTGCTCGCGGCCGAGAAGGGCATCGCCCACGACCTCGCCAGCATCCCGCCGGACGACGAGGCGACCTACGCCATGATCCGGCGCGCCGACACGATCGGCGTGTTCCAGATCGAGAGCCGGGCGCAGATGGCCATGCTGCCGCGCATGAAGCCGCGATGCTTCTACGACCTCGTCATCGAGGTCGCGATCGTGCGGCCGGGTCCGATCCAGGGGGACATGGTCCACCCCTATCTGCGCCGCCGGGAGGGGCGCGAGCCGATCGAATACCCGACGCCGGAGCTCCAACGGGTGCTCGGCAAGACGCTGGGCGTGCCCCTGTTCCAGGAGCAGGCCATGCGGGTCGCCATCGAATGCGCCGGCTTCACCCCGTCGGAGGCCGACAGCCTGCGCCGCTCCATGGCGACCTTCAAGTTCACCGGCGGCGTCAGCGCCTTCCGCGACAAGCTGATCGCCGGGATGATCGCCAAGGGCTACGCCCCCGACTTCGCCGCCCGCACCTTCCGCCAGCTCGAAGGTTTTGGGTCCTACGGCTTTCCGGAGAGCCACGCCGCCTCCTTCGCCCGGCTCGCCTACGTCTCCTCCTGGCTCAAGTGCCACCACCCGGAGATCTTCCTCGCCGCCATCCTCAACGCCCAGCCGATGGGTTTCTACGCCCCGGCCCAGCTCGTGCGCGACGCCCGCGCCCACGGGGTCGAGGTGCGCCCCCTCGACGTGAACCATTCGCGCTGGGATTCGACCCTCGAGCCGCGGGAGGGCGGCGCTCTCGCCGTGCGGCTCGGGCTTCGCCTCGCCAAGGGGCTCGCCAACGAGGCGGGCGCGCGCCTCGTCGCCGCCCGCGGGCCGGAGCCCTTCCGGCGCATCGAGAACCTGCACGCCGCCGAAGTGCCGGTCGCGGCCCTCGAGCGCCTCGCCGAGGCCGACGCCTTCCGCTCCCTCGGCCTCGATCGGCGCCGGGCGGTGTGGGCGATCCGGGCCCTGCGGGACGAGCCGCTGCCCCTCTTCGCCGCCGCCGACCGGCGCGAACGCGCGCCCGAATTCGTCGAGCCGGCGGTCGCCCTCGACCCGATGAGCGCCGGCCGGGAGGTGGTCGAGGACTACCGCAGCAAGGGCCTGACCCTGCGCCGCCACCCGGTCGCCTTCCTGCGCGAAGACCTCGCCCGCCGGCGCATGATCCCGGCCGCCGACCTCGCGCAGGTGCCGGACGGGCGGCGGGTCACCGTCGCCGGCCTCGTCCTGGTGCGCCAGAAGCCGGGTTCGGCCAAGGGAGTCATGTTCATCACCCTCGAGGACGAGACCGAGGTGGCGAACCTCGTCGTGTGGCCGGCCCTGTTCGAGAAGCAGCGCCGCCTCGTCCTGTCGGGCAGCATGATCGCCTGCCGGGGGCGCGTGCAGCGGGAGGGCATCGTCGTGCACGTGGTGGCCGAGCACCTGATCGACCTCTCCGACCTGTTGCGCAGCGTCGGCGAGCGCGACGAACCCTTCCCGCTCCCGCACGGCCGCGGCGACGAGGCCCGCGGCGGCGGCGGCCCGGACGCGCGCGAGGCCCGCGGGGCCGGCGCGGCCCGCCCGCTGGGGCGTGCGGCGCGGGACATCTACATCCCCGACCTCCACCTCGACACCATCAAGGTGCGCACCCGTGATTTCCGGTAAAGGGCGGGAGCGGAGCCGCAATGGTTGCATCTAGTGCAACCATTGCGCTATTCTTGAGTTGGTAGGGTCCAAGATGCCCCGGGTCGTTCGGCTCAGCGATGTCCTCGCGATCTACGTCTATGCCGACCACAACCCGCCGCACTTCCACGTGGAGGGCGCCGGATGGGCGCTCTGCTACGACCTGCGGGACTTCAGCCTCTACGCGGGCGACGAACGGACCGCGCCGAAGGCGCAGGTGAGACGAGCCCTGGCCTGGGCCCAGGCGAACCAGGCGATCCTGTGGGACATGTGGAGCAGGCTCAATGAACGCGAATGACCGCCCGATGCCCCGCCTCGCCCGGGCCGAACCCGACGGGCCGCTGCGGCTCGCGGTCGACTGGGCCGAGGGTCGCAGGGCCGGCCGCAGCGAGACGCTCGACCTCCTCCCCCTCGTCGGCACCCACAAGTTCTACCGGCCCCTGCGCAAGAGCGCCGCCCTTTTCGCCACCGC
>DATLFZ010000057.1:0-16997 GCA_035540795.1 Beijerinckiaceae bacterium
CCCGCTTCGGCGGCGAAACCCGCAATCCCTGGGACGCGCGGCTGTCGCCCGGCGGGTCGAGCGGCGGCGCCGGCGCCTTGGTCGCGGCCCGGGCTGTGCCGATGGCCCACGCCACCGACGGCGGCGGCTCGATCCGCATCCCCGCGGCCCTGTGCGGGCTCTACGGGCTGAAGCCGTCGCGGGGGCGCATCAGCCTCGCGCCGCTCGGCGAGACGCTCGCCGGCGCGGGGACGCAGCTCGGCGTCTGCCTGTCCGTGCGGGACGCGGCCGCGCTCCTCGACGCGCTCGCCGGCGGCGAGCCGGGCGATCCCTACGGGGCCCCGCCGGGACCGGGCTCCTTCCTCGCCTGCGCAGGCCGGGATCCGCCGCGGCTGCGGGTCGCGCTGCAGTACGCGCCGGTCGACGGGCCGGAGCCGGAGCCCGTTCTCCTGCGCGCCGTCGAGGAGGCGGGGCGGCTCCTCGCGGAGCTCGGCCACGATGTGGAGGAGGCGGCCCCGCCTTGCTCGTTCGCCGAGGTCGAACAGGCCCTGTTCACGGTGATGGCCGCCAACACCTGGACGAACCTCCTCGCGAGGGCCGGCGGCCGCCCCTTCGGCGAGGCCGATTTCGAGCCGGTCACCTGGGCCTATGCGGCGGCGGGCCGCGAGACGAGCGCCGCCGACTACATCCGCGCCGTCCAGGCCTTCCACCGCATCGGCCGCCGGCTCGGGGCCTTTTTCGAGCGCTACGACGTGCTGCTCACGCCGACCCTCGCCCGGGCGAGCCTGCCGCTCGGGGCGATCCGCACGGACGGATCGCTTCCCGCCTTCAGGGCGGCGATGGCGCCGATGATCGCCTTCACGGCCCTGCACAACCTCGCCGGCACGCCGGCGGCCTCGCTGCCGCTCGCCTGGAGCGACGGCCTGCCCCTCGGCCTCCAGATCGCCGGCCGCGCCGGCGACGAGGCGACCCTGCTGGCCCTCTCGGCGCAGCTCGAACGGGCGCGGCCCTGGAGGCATCGCCGCCCACCGACGACGGCCTGACCACGGTCAGCGGATGCCGGCGCGCATGAAGCTCTGCACGAACTGGCGCTGGAAGAGCAGGAACCCGATCAGGAGCGGCGCCGAGGTCATGAGGGTGGCGGCGCAGATCACCGCCCAGTCGATGCCCTGGTCGGAGGAGGAGAAGACCTGCAGGCCGACGGTGAGCGGGCGGGATTCGACCGAGTTGGTGATGATCAGCGGCCACAGAAAATTGTTCCAGTGGAAGCTGACCGAGACGAGGCCGTAGGCGACGTAGATCGGCCGGGCGAGCGGCACGTAGACCCGCAGCAGCACCTGGAGGGCGTTGGCCCCCTCGACGCGGGCGGCGTCGTCGAGCTCCTTCGGCACGGTCTTGAAGGTCTGGCGCAGGAGGAAGATGCCGAAGGCCGAGGCGATGTAGGGCAGACCGATCGCCGGGATGGTGTCGACGAGGCCGAGCCGGGTCATGGTCCGGTAGTTCTCGACGATCAGCACGTCCGGCATGATCATGAGCTGGACGAGCACCAGCGCGAAGGCCACGTCCCGGCCCCAGAACTCGTAGCGGGCGAAGGCGTAGGCGGCGAGCGTCCCGAGCACGAGCTGGCAGACCAGGATCATCGTGACGAGGACGATGGTGTTGAAGAAGTAGCGGGCGAAGGGCGCCGCCGCCCAGGCGCGCTCGAAATTCTCGAGCGTCAGGGGCGCGAACAGCTCGAAGCGGGTCGTGTACTCGGCCGGATGGAACGCCGCCCACACCGCGTAGGCGAGCGGCAGGATCCAGATGGCGGCGAGGAGGGCCGCGCCGACGCTCTCGAGGACGAGCCAGAAGCCCCGGGGCGCATAAGGGTCCGGCCGGGCCGTGGCGGCGACCTTCGGCGCGCCCGGGTAGCGCATCAGGCGCAGCCAGCCGAGCGCCCGCGCCGGCCCGGCGGCCTCGCGGAAGGCGGGGGCGTCGCTCACCGGTAGTGCACCCGCCGCTCGAGCCAGCCGAACTGGACGAGCGCCGCCACCGCCAGGATGGCGAGCAGAACCACGGTCAGCGAGGCGGCATAGGCCGTGTCCCAGAAATTGAAGCCGACCGTGTAGATGTAGAACAGGAGCAGCATGGTCGCGTTGTCGGGGCCGCCCCGGGTCATGACGATGATGTGGTCGATCATTCGGAAGGCGTTGATGACCGCGTTGATGAGCACGAACAGGGTCGTGGGCATCAGGAGCGGAAACTGGATGCGCCGGAAGTAGGTCCAGCGGGAGGCGCCCTCGAGCGCCGCCGCCTCGCCGAGGCTCGGGCTGATGCTCTGCAGGGCGGCGAGGTAGAAGATCATGAAGAAGCCCGCCTCCTTCCACACCGCGACGACGATGACGGCGGGGAGGGCGGTCTCCGGCGAGCCGAGCCAGTTGCGGGCGGGCAGGCCGAACAGGCCGGTGATCTGCTCGAGCAGGCCGTATTGCGGCGTGTAGAAGAACAGCCAGATGTTGGCGACCGCGATCATCGGCAGCACGGTCGGCGTGAAATAGGCCATGCGGATGAAGGTGCGCCCGACGATGCGGTCGTTGACCCACACGGCCATCAGGATCGCGAGCGCGATCGAGACCGGGATCGTGCCGAGCGCGAACCAGAAATTGTTGGCCATCGACTGCCAGAAGACCGGGTCGGCCAGGATCTGCTCGTAATTGTCGAGGCCGACGAAGCGGGACGGCCGGCGCGGCCGGGCCGTCGAGTAGAAGCTGTCGACGATGCTCGCCACCGCCGGCCAGTGGGTGAACAGCGCGAGCAGCGCCATCGCCGGCAGAAGGAGCAGCCAGCCGTGGACCGTGGCGGTGAGGCGCGGGTTCATCGGGCGAGGCGGGGGCGGCGGGCGCCGCCCCCGCAAGGGCTCAGCGATAGGCCTTGAGGATGCGCTCGGCCTCCGCCTGCGCGTCCTTCATGGCCGGCTCCGGCTGCTTCGAGCCGGTCAGCGCCGCCTGGAGGTTGTCGTTGAGGGCCTTCGTGACACGCTGGTTCTCGTGCGTCGACAGCTCCGCCACGGCGAATTCGAGCTGGTCGCGGGCGACCGCGGCCGGCGGGAACTCCGTCACGTACTTCTTCATCGCCGCGGTGTCGTAGGCGGCGGGGCTCACCGCCACGTAGCCGGTGTCGATGCTCCACTGCGCCGCGCGCTCGGGCTGCGTGATCCACTTGATGAACTGGAACGCCGCCTGCTGCTGGTCCGGACTCGCCTTGCTGGAGATGTAGAAGTTGCCGCCGCCCGTCGGGCTGCCCCGGCGCTTGCCGGCCGGCAGCATGGCGACGCCGAACGGGAATTTGGCGTTGTTGCGCACGTTGGTCAGGTTGCCGGTGGTCGTCCACATCATGGCGACCTTGCGCTCGAAGAAGTCGCGCGGGGTCGTGCCCCACTCGACGATCCCGGGCGGATGGACCTGGTGCTTGCGGGACAGGTCGACCCAGTATTGCAGCGCCTCGATCACGCCGGGCGCGTCGTAGAAGGTGCGGTTGCCCTCCTCGTTGGCGAGGATGGCGCCGGCCTGCGTCGTGAGCCCCTGGAACAGCCAGTACGGGAAGCCGGAGGACGGGATCTGCACGCCCCATTGGGTGACGTTGCCGCCGTCGCGCTTGGTCAGCTTCTGGGCGAACTCGACCTGCTCCTGCCAGTTCTGCGGCGCCTTCTCGGGATCGAGGCCGGCCTCCTTGAACAGCTCCTTGTTCCAGTAGAGCACGATGGTCGAGCGCTGGAACGGCGCGCCCCAGGTCTTGCCGCCGGTGCGGCTGTTGAGCATGAAGGCCGGGAAGAAGCTTTGAAGCCACTTCTTGTCGTCGTCGCTCTTCACGAACTGGTCGATCGGGACGATGGCGTCCTCGTCGATGAGCGTGAACATGTCGGTCGAGAGCAGCACCGAGGTGACCGGCGGGTTGCCGGTCTTGTGCGCGGTGAGCGCCTTGACGATCGTCTCCTGGTAGGTGCCCGCATAGATCGGGTTGACCTTGATGCCGGGGTTCTCCTTCTGGAAGTCGGCGGCGTAGCCATCGATGATCTTGGTGATCGGTCCCCCGACGGCGATCGGGTAGAAGAACGACACCTCGGCGGTGCGCCCCTGCGCGATGGCGGGCATGCCGAGCCCGCTGCTCGCGACCGCGGCCGTGCCGGCCAGGAACTGACGTCTGTCCATTCTCTCCTCCTCCTCGACTGGCGGTGCAGTCGTTTCCTCGTTTCGTGCGACGGCGCGGTGACGCTAGTCGATCCGGCGCTCGCTCTTCAGGTCGAACCAGTGCACCCCGGCCGGGTCCCACGCGACGGCGATGCGACCGCCGGGTTCCGCCGCCGCGCGGCCGGGGGCGCGCAGCACGAAGGGATGGCCGGCGATGCGGGTCTCGATCAGGGTGTCGGCGCCGAGATACTCGACCGCCACCACCTCGGCCGCAACCCCGCTCGCCTCGAGCCGCGCCGCCTCCGGGCGGATGCCGAGGGCGAGGGTCTCGACGCCGCGCCCGGCCGGCGCCGAGGCCGCGACCCAGGCGCCCGCCGAGGCGACGGCCGCGGCCGGGATCACGTTCATCGGCGGCGTGCCGACGAAGCGGGCGGTGAAGATGGTGGCCGGCCGCTCGTAGAGCTCAGCGGGCGGGGCGTCCTGCTCGATGCGCCCGTCCTTCATCAGCACGACCTGATCGGCCATGGTCATGGCCTCGACCTGGTCGTGGGTGACGTAGACCATGGTGATGCCGAGCCGGCGCTGGAGGGCGCGGATCTCCCGGCGCATCTCGACCCGCAGCTGCGCGTCGAGGTTCGACAGGGGCTCGTCCATCAGGCAGACCGGCGTCTGCGCCACGATGGCGCGGCCGAGCGCCACCCGCTGCTGCTGCCCGCCTGAGAGCTGGGAGGGCTTGCGCTCGAGGAGCGCCTCGAGGCCGAGGATCGCGGCCGCCTTGCGCAGCCGGTCGTCGCGCTCGCCCTTGGGCACGTCGCGCACCTTGAGCCCGAACACGATGTTCTCGCGCACGGAGAGGTGCGGGAACAGGGCGTAGTTCTGGAACACCATCGACACGCCGCGCTTCGCCGGCGGGAGGTCGGTGACGTCGCGGCCGTCGATGGCGATGGCGCCGCCGCTCGCGGTCTCGAGCCCGGCGATGAGCCGCAGCGTGGTCGACTTGCCGCAGCCGGAGGGGCCGAGCAGGGCGGCGAGCGCGCCGGCGCGCACCGAAAAGCTCACCCGGTCGACGGCCGGCGCGCCGCCCCAGCTCTTCGTCACGTCCGCGAGATCGACCGCCGCCATTCCGCTTTCCGAACCTTCGAGCCCGCTTCAACACCACGGCCGCGCTTGCGGCAAGTGCGACACGTTATTGACCGACCTTGCTCAGCACGTCCGCCCGCAGGAAGCGCTCGATGATCAGCATGAACAGCACCGAGGGCACGAGCAGGATCAACGCCGTGATCGAGGCGATCTGGTAGTTGCCGCCCATGCTCGCCGTGTAGAGGAGGAGCGGCAGGGTCGTGACCTGCGGCACGCCGACGAAGAAGGTGCCGGTGAACTCGTCGAGCGATTCGAGGAACACGAAGATGGCGCTCGCCATGATGCCGGGGGCGGCGAGCGGCAGGGTGATGGTCATGAAGGTGCGCAGCCCCGAGGCGCCCATGTTGCGCGCGGCGAGTTCGAGGTCGCGGTCGACGGCGGCGAAGGCGGCGGTGGCGATCCAGACCGAGAAGACGAGCCCGTGCGCCGCGTGGACGAGCACCACGCCCCAGATCGTCCCCGTGAGCCCGAAGCCGTAGAAGACGCGCGCCACGTTGATGTAGATCGCCACCGACGGAAAAGCCTGCGGCAGCAGGAAGACCACCATGATCAGCGTGCGCCAGGGCAGGCGCAGGCGGGCGAGGGCGTAGCCGGCGGGGATCGACACCGCGAGCGCCACCACCACCGTGAGGCAGGCGATCAGCACGCTGGTGGAGAGGGCCGACATGGCGTCGCCGGTCGGGCGAAAAACCACCTCCCAGTAGCGCAGGCCGTAGGTGACCGGCAGCTTGTAGGGAGTGTGCCAGCGCTCGGCGACGGACCACAGGACGAGGTTGAGGATCGGCCCGAACAGGAAGAAGGCGAACAGCGCGAGCGCCGCCGCCTTCACGAAGACGCCGAGGACGGGGCGGAGCGCCGACAACGCGTCCCCTCTCCCCGCCCGCAGGGAGAGGGCAGGGTGAGGGGCCGGGTGGGGACGCGAAGCCCTCTCCGGAGAGGCGACTCGGCCGCCCGCGGGCGGGGAGAGGAGGTCTGGCGTCCCGCTCACGCCGCCGCCTCCCGCCGGACCTGGAGGCGCAGGTAGATCACCGCCGCGACGGCGGTCATCGCGTAGGAGATCACGCCGAGCGCGTTGGCGGTGCCGTAATCGCCGTAGGCGTTGATGCGAAACGCCATGTCGACGGTGATCATGGTCGGCTGCGAGCCCGCCACCATCATCGGCACCGACAGCACCGACAGCATGGTGACGAAGGACAGGATCAGCGCCACGAGCAGCGTCTGCGACACCTGCGGCAGGACGAGCTCGACCAGGACCCGCAGGCGCGAGGCGCCGAGGTTGCGCCCGGCCTCGATGGTGGCCCGGTCGAGGGACGCCATGGCCCCGGCCAGCAGGAGGGTCACGAACGGCGTCTGCTTCCACACGAAGGTGATGACGATGCCGCGCCAGTCGAGGAAGCTCTGGGTCTGGAGCGGCTCGAGCACGCCCGTCGCCACGAGCGTGTTGTTCATGAGCCCGTTGCGGGCGAGGAAGGTGCGCATGCACTGCGCCGCGACGATGAAGGGGATGAACAGCGGCCAGCGGTAGAGCCAGCGCAGAATCGCCACCACCCACGGAGTCTCGCCCATGGTCAGCGCCCCGGCGATGGCGATCGACAGGAGCGCCGTCAGCGCGGTCGCGGTCAGCACGATGAAGAGCGTGAACGCGATGTCGCGGGAATAGAGCTCGTAGGCCTTCTCGAAATTGGCGAGCGTCGGCTCGCCGCCGACCGTGAAGGCGGACACGACCGAGAAGCCGAACGGGTACACGAACAGCGCCGCCACCATGGCGAGGGCCGGGGCGACGAGGGCGAGGCCGAGGAGCGAGGGACGGGGCATGGGAGACCGCCTCCCCCGCGCGGACGCGGAGGAGGCCTGCTTTTCGAGCGGGCGATCAGTTGGCGACGCGGCGCTCGTAGGCTTCGAGGATGTCGTTGAAGTAGGGCGCGATCGGGAACGGCCGGCCCTTCTGCGACAGGTCCTGCGGGGTGATGTCGGCGAAGAGCTTGTCCCAGGCGCTCTTGTCGAGCTTGCCCTCGAGGTTCTGGGCGTCGATGCCCGGATACCAGTTGAAGCGCTTGACGATGCCTTCCGCCTGCACCTCGGGGCTGGTGGCGAGCGCGACGAAGTCGCGGGCCAGCGCCTCGTTCGCCCCCTTCGGGATCGCGTAGTACATCGGCTGGCCCGGCATGCCCGGGGAGACGAGCTTCAGGCGCATGTTCGGCGGCAGGCGCCCGTCCGCCTTCCAGGTGTAGAACATGTCGACCCAGACCGGCCCCATGGCGATCTCGCCGCGGTTGAGCATGTCGAGGGTTCCGGCGTTGCCGGGCGTGATGACGGCGTTCTTGTTGAACTCCTTGAGGTCGGCGAGCGCCTTGTCCCAGGCCGACTTCGCGCTCGGATCGTAGGGCCCCTTCTCGAGCTTCTCGGGATCGCCCGCGAAGGCCGCGACCCAGCCGGCGACGAAGGCGACGCCCGACATGCCGCCCTTGATGCCGTTGTAGCCGAACTGCCGCGGGTTCTTCTGCACCCACTCGCGCAGCTCGGCGTAGCTGTTCGGCGGGCTCTTGATCATGTCCGGGTTGTAGGCGATCGCCGTCTGCGAGTGGAACATCGGCATGACGAAGCCCGAGACCTCGGCGCCGAGGGCGTTCTTGGCGGTCTCGCGGGTCGCCATCGTCCCGGTCGGGATGCGGTCGGTGTACTTCTCGAGCATGCCCTGCTGCACCATGGTGCCGGCCGCCTTCTGGTGGATCACCACCACGTCGAAGTCCGACTTCTGCACGCCCGCCTTCTTCTGGGCGTCGAGCTTCTCGTAGATCTTCTGCGAGCCGGCGTCGCCCGGGCCGGTGCCGACGGCGTTGATCTTCACGCCGGGATGCTTCTTCTCGAACATCGGCGCGAGATAGTCCTTGACGTAGTCGACCATGTTCTGGTCGCCGGCGGTGGCGACGTTGAGCGTCTGCGCCCCGGCGGGCAGCGCCGCCAGGCTCGCGACGAGCGCGGTCGCGATCAGGTACCTACGCATCGAACCCCTCCCTCTTGGCGCTTGGGAAAAGATGGAGCTGCTCCAGCGGCAAGCGCAGTCCGACCGGAGTGTCGACGGGGAGCTCGCGATCGTCGGTGACGGCGTAGTGCCGCTCGCCGATCGCGACTCCGTAGCGGTAGTGCCCGCCCGGATAGGCGCGCTGCGTGATGCGCCCGGGCAGGACGATGGCGCCCTCGACCTTGGCGTCGGGGGCGTCGAGATGGGCGACGTCGTCGCGGAAATGGGCCGTGACCGCGCCGGCCGGGGCCGCCCCGGCCCAGGTCACGGGCTCGGCGCCTGCCGCGCGGATTTCGACGCCGTTGCCGTTCGGGCTCACGGTGAGGTCGATGGTGTTGTCGGCGCCCATGAAGCTCGCCACGAAGGGCGACACCGGGCGGTCGTAGACCTCCCGCGGCTCGCCGACCTGCGCGATGCGTCCCGCCTCCATCACCACGATGCGGTCCGCCATGGTCATGGCCTCCTCGCGGTCGTGGGTGACGTGGATGGCGGTGAAGCCGAGCCGGCGCTGCAGCGACTTGATCTCCGAGCGCAGCTGCACCCGCACCTTGGCGTCGAGGTTCGACAGGGGCTCGTCGAGAAGGAGCAGCTCCGGGTCGATGGCGAGCGCCCGCCCGAGGGCCACGCGCTGGCGCTGGCCGCCGGAGAGGTTCGTGACCTTGCGCTCCTCGAGCCCGGAGAGGTTCAGCATCTGCAGGATGTCGCCGACCCGCCGGCGCACCTCGGCCCGGGGCACGCCGCGCAGGCGCAGCCCGTAGCCGACGTTGCCGAGCACGGTCATGTGCGGCCACAGGGCGTAGGACTGGAAGACCATGGCGACGCCGCGCTTCTCGGGCGGCAGCCCGGCGACGTCGCGACCGAAGAGCCGGATCGCCCCGGCGGCGGCCTTCTGGAATCCGGCGATGGTGCGAAGCAGGGTGGTCTTGCCGCAGCCGGAGGAGCCGAGGAAGGCGACGAACTCGCCCGGCGCCACGGCGAGGTCGACCCCGTGCAGCACCGGCGTCGCGCCGTAGGCGACGTGCAGGTTCTCGACCGAGATGGCGGGGACGCTCACGGCAGCCCCCTTGCGGCACGCCCGACGACAGCTTCGTGACGGGGCGGCCGGCGCATCGGTCTACTCCGCCGCGAGCCGCAGGCGGCTCTCGCGCAATTCGCCGCTCGCCTCGAGGATCGGGTAGGCGACCGAGGTGATGTGGGCGTTGATGCGCTTGAGGTCGCGCAGGATGTCGAGGTGCAGCGCGCTCGTCTCGATCGAGGCGGCCTTGCCTTCGCGAAGCCGCCGCAGGTGGTTCTCGGTCGCGGAGCGCTCGGCGTGGCGGATGCGGTCCTTCTCGACCACGAGCTCGCGGGCCATCTTGGGGTCGTGCGTGACGAACACCGTCATGGCGAGGCGCATCTGGTCGACGACGCGGGCGTGCATGGCGGCGAGCTCGTCCCAGCCCTCCGACGAGAAGGCGAGGTGGAGCCGGTGCTTCTTCGCCGCGAGCTCGAGCAGGCTCTTGTCGATGATGTCGCCGATGTGCTCGAGGTTGGTGGTGAACAGGATGAGGTCGAAGGCGCGCCGGCTGTCCTCCTCGGACAGCTGCTGGCGGGTGAGCCGCGTCAGGTAGAGCTTGATCTCCTCCTGGAGGCGGTCGACGTCGTTGTCGAGGTGCTTGATCGCCTGCCGGCGAAGATCGCCGCCGTCGCCGAAAGCCAGGATCGTCTCCCGCAGCATGATCTCGACCTTGTCGGCGAGGCGCATGACCTCGCGGGCGGCGTTGCCGAGAGCGATCGCCGGGCGGTCCAGGAGGCCGTCGTCGAGATGCGCGAGGCTCGCCGCCGCCGGCCCCTGCTCCTCGGGCAGGGCCCGCTCGAGCAGGCGCGCCCCCACCGCCGTGAGCGGCAGGAAGACGAGCGCGAGCGCGAGGTTGAAGGCGGTGTGGAAGTTCGCCACGAACCGGGCCGGATCCTGGCTGAGGAGGCCGACCGCCGCAGCCGCGGGCTCGAGCAGCGCCAGCACCGCCACCGCGCCGATCAGGCGGAAGGCGAGGTTGCCGACGAGCACGCGCTTCGACGGGGCGGCGCTGCGCCAGGACAGGCCCAGCGGGATCAGCCCCGAGCCGATGTTGGCGCCGAGCACGAGCGCCACCGCCGCGGTCGGGTTGAGCACGCCCGAGCCGGCGAGCGACATCACGAGCAGGACGAAGGCGACGCTCGAATGGAACAGCCAGGCGAGCGCCGCCCCGATCACCATGGCGAGCAGCGGATCCTCGGCGAGGCGCTGCAGCACCAGCGCCATGACGTAGCTCTCCCGCAGGGGCTGCGAGGAGGCGACCGCCATGCCGAGCGACAGGATCATCAGGGCGAGGCCGATGACGATGCGCCCGACCTGCTGGCCGGTGGAGCTCTTGGCGAGCATGAAGGCGGCGACGCCGCCGATCAGGAGCACCGGGACCAGCGCCGAGAGGTTGAAGGACAGCGCCTGGACGACCAGCGTCGAGCCGATGTCGGCGCCGAGCATCACCGCGAGCGCTGCGGCGAGCGGCACGAGCCCGCGCTCGGCGAAGGACACCACGATGAGGCCGGTGGCGGCCGAGCTCTGCACCGCGGTGGCGACGGCGACGCCGGTGGCGCAGGCCTTGACGGGGCTCGCGGTCGCCTGGCCGATGGCGCGCCGGAAGCGCTCCCCGAAGGCGCGCAAGACGCCGGTCCTCACCATGCGCGTCGCCCAGACCAGCAACGCGATGCTGCCCAACAGATTCAGCAGAAGGGTGTGACCGGCCAATTTCTTTCGTCTTCCTCCCCGCCCGTCATGGAACCGTCATACTGCGCCCGGTCCGCGGCGCTTCCAACCCCCTCCCGAGGCCGCTCCGCCGGGCGGCTCGGGCTTTCCCCCGCTCAGAGCAGCTTCGCGTCCGCGAGATAGCGGCGCAGGTTGGCGTAGCCCTTCCGGGCATAGGTCAGGGGATGGGCTTTTTCGGGGTCCTGCTCGGCCTCGACCACCGCCCAGCCCGAATAGCCCGGCAGCTCGCGCAGCACCGCCGGATAATCCACGCAGCCGTCCCCCGGCACCGTGAACACGCCCGCGATCACCGCGTCGAGGAAGGACAGGCGCTCGCGCCGGGCCCGCTCCATCACGTCCGGACGCACGTCCTTGGCGTGGAAGTGCGAGATGCGGTCGCGGTAGCGCCGGGCCAGCGCCGCCGGGTCGGCGCCGCCGAAAGTGGCGTGGCCGGTGTCGAGGAGGAGGTGCAGCGAGGGGCCGGTCGCGCCCATGAAGGCATCGATGTCGGCCTCGGATTCGACCACCGTGCCCATGTGGTGGTGGTAGACGACCCGCAGCCCCTCCTGGAGCACCCGGTCGGCGACCGCCGTCACCCGCTCGCCGAAGCGCTTCCACTCGTCCCCTGACAGGCGCGGCCGCTCGGCGAGGGGCTTGGAGCGGTCGCCGTGGATGGCGTTCGAGGTCTCGGCGAGGATCAGCACCTTGCAGCCCATCGCCTTGAGGAGGTCGAGATGGGGGCGGATCGCCCGCATCTCCTCCCCGGGCGACCGGCGCAGGAGCTCCGCCGAGTACCAGCCCGAGACGAGGTCGAGGCCGAAGCGGCCGAGCACGTCGCGCAGGGCGCCGGCCTCGCGCGGGAACTTGTGGCCGAGCTCCATGCCCTCGAAGCCCGCCTCCTTCGCCTCGGCGAGGCAGGTCTCGAGGGGCGTCGCGCCGCCGAGCTCGCGCAGGTCGTCGTTCGACCAGCCGATGGGATTGGCGCCGATGCGCACGCTCATGTCACTCTCCCAGGCTCCGGTCCCGCAGGGCCCGCTCGTAGGCCGCCCGCGCGCCGCGCATTTCTTCCCGCTCCGACACTTCCGGCACGGCCACGTCCCACCAGTGCCCGCCGGCCTGCGTCGAGACCCGCGGGTCGGTGTCGATGACGATGACGGTGGTGCGATCCGCCTGCCGCGCCCGCCGCACCGCCTCTTCGAGGTCGCCGAGGGAGGCGACCTTCTCGGCGATGGCGCCGAGGCTTTCGGCATGGGCGCGGAAATCGATCGCAGGCAGCGTCTCGTGCCGGGCGTGTTCGAGGAGGTTGTTGAAGCTCTCCCCGCCGGTCGCCCGCTGCAGGCGGTCGATGCAGCCGAAGCCGCGGTTGTCGAGCACCACGACGGTGAGTTTTCTGCCCAGCATCACCGAGGTGGCGATCTCGGAATTCATCATCAGGTACGAGCCGTCGCCGACCATGACGACGACCTCCCGGTCCGGGCGCGCCATCTTCACCCCGAGCCCGCCGGCGATCTCGTACCCCATGCAGGAATAGCCGTATTCGAGGTGGTAGCCGCCGGGCTCGGCAGCCCGCCACAGCTTGTGCAGCTCACCCGGCAGCCCGCCGGCGGCGCAGACGACGACGTCGGAGGCGCCGGTCGCCCGCTGCACGGCGCCGATCACCTGCGCGTCGCTCGGCAGGCCCGTATTGGCGGGCGCGAGGGCGCGCTCGGCCGCCTCGCGCCAGCGCGCCTTCTCGTCCCGGGCCCGATCGCGCCATTCCGGCGGGGCGCGCCGGCCGCCGAGCGCGGCCGAGAGGCGCTCGAGCCCGACCTTGGCGTCGCAGACGAGCGGCCGGGCCGCGTGCTTGGCGGCGTCGAAGGGCTGCACGTTGAGCCCGACGATCGTCCGGCCGGGATCGCGGAACAGGGCCCAGGAGCCGGTGGTGAAGTCCTGCAGCCGGGTCCCGACCGCG
This sequence comes from Beijerinckiaceae bacterium, assembly GCA_035540795.1. Lineage (GTDB taxonomy): Bacteria > Pseudomonadota > Alphaproteobacteria > Rhizobiales > Beijerinckiaceae > JAJKJG01. The sequence goes on from DATLFZ010000057.1 coordinate 13,023, forward strand.
AGGACGAGGTCGGCCTCCGCCGCGAGGGCGTTGGCGGCGGCGGTGCCGGTGACGCCGATCGCGCCGAGATTGAGCGGGTGGTCGTCGGGCAGCGCGCTCTTGCCGGCCTGGGTCTCGGCCACCGGGACGCCGTGCGCTTCGCAGAAAGCCTTCAGGGCGTCCGTCGCCTCCGCATAGTGCACGCCGCCCCCGGCGACGATCAGCGGCCGCTTCGCCCGACCGATCAGGGCGGCGGCCTCGACGAGTTCGCGCTCGTCCGGCCGGAGGCGGCGGGGCCGCCAGACCCGCTCCGCGAAGAAGGACTCCGGACAGTCGAACGCCTCCGCCTGCACGTCCTGGCACAGGGCGAGCGTCACCGGCCCGCATTCCGCCGGGTCGGTCAGCACGGCGAGCGCCCGCGGCAGCGCGGCGAGGATCTGCTCCGGCCGGGTGATGCGGTCGAAATAGCGCGAGACCGGGCGGAAGCAGTCGTTGGCCGAGACCGTGCCGTCGGAGAAGCTCTCGACCTGCTGGAGGACCGGGTCCGGCCGGCGGTTGGCGAACACGTCCCCCGGCAGGAGCAGCAGCGGCAGCCGGTTCACGTGCGCCACGGCGGCGGCGGTGACCATGTTGGTGGCGCCGGGGCCGATCGACGTCGTGCAGGCCATCATGCGTCGGCGGTTCGAAGCCTTGGCGAAGGCGATCGCCGCGTGCGCCATGGCCTGCTCGTTGTGGGCCCTGTAGGTCGGCAACCGCTCCCGTTCCGCCCAAAGGGCCTCGCCGAGGGCGGCGACGTTGCCGTGGCCGAAGATCGCCCACACCCCGGCGAAGAGCGGCTCGATGCGCCCGCCGACCTCCGTGCGCTGCGCCGCGAGATGGCGCACCAGCGCCTGGGCCATGGTGAGGCGCAGGGTCATGGGGCGGGGTCCTTCCGGATCACGAGGTAGCCTCCAGGTCCCGCTCCGCGGCCTTCTTCAGCGCCTCCTCGGCCCATTGGTTGAGGCTCTTGCCCGAGAGTTGCGCCGCGAGCGCCGCGCGCGCGTGGACCTCCGGCGCGACTCGAAACATGACCCGTCCGGAGAAGGGCTTTTCGGCAGGCTTGCCCACCCGTTCGCAGGTGGCGACGTAGTCGTCCACCGCTTCCCGGAAGGCGAGCTTCAGGTCCTCCACGTTGTCGGCATGGAACCCCACGATGTCGTTGATGCCCGCGAGGCGACCGAAGAAGATCTCGTCCTCCGGGTCATAGTCCACGCGAGCCATGTAGCCCTTGTAGTTCATGACGCTCATGGCTTCACTCCGAGCTTGACCAGGAGCTCGCGGGCGTCCCGCACCTGGTACCGCTTCGCCTCCTTCCGCGGGTGAGGACGATGGAAGGTCGTCACGATTCCGCGGAGCTCGAACCGGACGCGCGACCCCGCCCCTTCCACCACCTCGCACCCGATCGCGACCAGCAAGGCTTCGATATCGGCCCAGGCGAGGCTGGCCGGCGTCGGCTCGGCGAAGATCGCCCGCAGCGTCTTGCGATGCTTGCTGTTCACGCAAGCATGATGACCCGCGCGGCGCTGCCCTGCAAGCGAATTTCGCTAGCGGAACGGCCGCCGGCGATGTCGGATCCCGCCTCATGCGGCCCTCGCGCGGGCGGCTTCGTCCCAGGCCTGGCAGAGGCGCCGGAAGCGGGCCGCCATTTCGGCGACGGCGGCCGCGTCGTCGACGGCGCCGGCGAGCCAGCTTTCCGCCGCCTCGCCGAAGATCGTGCGGCCGATGGCGAAGCCCTTCACGACGGGACTCGCCGCGGCCTGCGCCAGGGCGTCGATCATCGCCGCTTCGGGCGCGTCGAGGCCGAGCACGAGGACGCCGCGGCAATGCGGGTCGCCCGAGGCGATCGCCGCCTCGACGGCGGCCCAGCCGCCCGCCGGCTGCGCCTCGAGCTTCCACCAGTCGGGCTTGATGCCGAGCCGGTAGAGCCGTTCGAGGGCGCGGGCGGTCGTCGCCGCCTCGATCGGGCCGTGCTTCGAGGCGACGATCTCGATCATCAGCTCCCGGCCGGCGGTGCGGCAGGCGTCGAAGGCGGACAGGAGCGCGGCCTCCTGGCGGGCGCGCAGGTCGTCCGGGTCGTCCGGGTGCCAGAAGCACAGGCATTTGGCCGTGTGCGTCGCCGGCCATTCGGCAAGGTGGGAGCCGAGGTCCGGCCATTCGAAGGCGAGCGGCCGCGAGCCCGCCTTCTCGATCGGCCGGCCGATCCACAACCCCGCCGCGGCGGCGTCGAACAGCGCTTCCCGGCCGTGGGTGCCGTCGACGAGGACGCCGTAGCCCGGGCGCCCGTCGGCGACTGCCGCCGCCGCCCGCACGGCGAGCCGCTTGAACGCCGCGATGCTGGCCCTTGGCGCGCCGAGCCGGTCCGCGAGCGCCTCGAGCTGCGTGCGGTGATCGACCGCGAGGGCCCGCAGGGTCGGGGCCGCCGGCCGGCGGGTGGTCGCCCAATGGATCTGCGACAGCGCCGGGTCCCGCCTCAGCGCCTTGTCGGTCGCGCCGTGCTTCAGGAAATGCTGGAGCTCGGGCCAGGTCGGATATTCCGGCGAGCACAGAAGGCGGGAGACGGCGAAGGCGCCGCAGGCGTTGGCCCAGGCGCAGCAGGTCTCGAGCGGCTCGTCGCGCAGCCAGCCGCGCAGGAACCCGGCCATGAAGGCGTCCCCGGCGCCCAGGACGTTGTAGACCTCGACCGGAAAGCCCGGCCCGCGGATGCCCTCGTCGAGGCTGTTCGGGATCGGGCCGGGGAAGACGGCGCAGCCCATCGGCCCGCGCTTGCACACGAGCGTCGCGGCGCTGATGGCGCGCACCGCCCGGAGCGCCGCGATCGTATCCGGCGAGCCGCCGAGGATGTGGAACTCCTCTTCCGTGCCGACGATCAGGTCGCAGTCCGGCGCGACCGTCTGCAGGTGTGCCGTGACGGTGTCGGAGCCGATGTAGCGCGCCTCGCCCGCGCCGTGGCCCGCGAGCCCCCACAGGTTCGGGCGGTAATCCACGTCCCAGACGACCCGCCGTCCGGCGGCCTTGGCGGCCCGCACCGCCTTGCGGGTCATGGCGTAGGTGCCGGGCGTCGACAGGTGCGTGCCGGAGATGCACACGGCCTTCGCCGAAGCAACCAGCGCCTCGTCGACGTCGGCCTCGGTCAGCGCCATGTCGGCGCAATTCTCGCGGTAGAAGATGAGCGGAAAACTCTTGTCGTCCTGCACGCCCAGAAGCACGAGGCCGGTGAGGCGCTTGGGATCCGTCTTCACCCCGCGGGTGTCGACGCCCTCCCGTTCGAGCTGCTCGCGGATGAAGCGGCCCATGTGCTCGTCGCCGACCGCCGTGATCAGGGCCGCCCTGAGCCCGAGCCGCGCCGCTCCGATCGCCGTGTTGGTGGGGCTGCCGCCGACCGACTTGGCGAAGCTCGCCATGTCCTCGAGCCGCCCGCCGATCTGCTGCCCGTAGAGATCGACCGACGAGCGCCCGATCGCGACGACGTCGAGCTCAGCGGTCATCTCAGTCGGGCTTCGTCGCGGGGTGGGGGGCGCTGTCGTAGCAGCCGACGACGGACTGGTCGAAGTCGAGGTTGACGCCGGTCATCAGGCCGGATTCCTCGCTCACGAGGAACGCACAGGCGCGGGCGACCTCGTCGACCTCGATCAGGCGGCCGAAGGGCTGCTCCGCCGCCGCCTTGTCGAGCCAGCCATCCTGCGCCCCGTGATAGTGGCGCATGGTGGCGTCCTCGCCGGGGGTGTTCATCCAGCCGATGTTGAGCCCGTTCACGCGGATGCGCCACGGCATCAGGCTGAAGGCGGCGTTCTTGGTGAGCGTCGCGAGCGCGCCCTTGGAGCCGCAATAGGCCGAGATGAAGGGCTGACCCCCGTGCGCCGACATCGACTGGATGTTGACGATGGCGCCCTCGATCCGCTCCCGGCGCATGATCTTGGCGGCGTCCTGCATGAGGAAGAACGGCGCCCGCACGTTGAC
>DATLFZ010000058.1:0-7699 GCA_035540795.1 Beijerinckiaceae bacterium
CCCTCGCCTACGGCAAGATGGTCGACAACGTGCTCGCCGTGCAGGCGCTCCTCCCGGACGGAGAGGCTTTTTCCTTCGGCCGGCTCGACAACGAGGCCGGCGCGACCGGGGCCGAGCGGGCCCGCGCGATCGCCGCCGCCATGCTGCGCCTCGCGGAACGCGAGCGGGCCGAGATCCTCGCCCGCTTCCCCAAGGTGCAGCGGCGGGTCGGCGGCTACAACCTCGACAGCCTGCTCGAGCCCGTGCCGAACCTCGCCCACCTCCTCGTCGGCTCGGAGGGGACGCTCGCGCTGACCACGGCGGTGACCCTGAAGCTGTCGCCCCTGCCGAAGCACCGGGTCATGGGCGTGTGCCATTTCCCGAGCTTCCGCGCCGCCATGGAGACGACCCGGCACCTCGTGGCGCTCGGGCCGACCGCGGTCGAGCTCGTCGACCACAATGTGCTCGTGCTCGGGGCCGACATCCCGCTGTTCCGGCAGACGCTGTCGCAGATCACCCGGGGGCAGCCGAACTGCCTGCTGCTTGTCGAGTTCGCGGGCGAGGATGCGGAGGCCCTCGCCCGCGACCTGCGGCGCCTCGACCAGTGCATGGCCGACCACGGCTTTCCCGACGCCGTCGTCGAGGTGACCGACGCGCCCCGCCAGCGCCAGGTCTGGGAGGTGCGCGAGGCCTGCCTCAACATCATGATGTCGATAAAGGGCGACGCGAAGCCGGTCTCGTTCATCGAGGATTGCGCGGTCCCCCTCGAGCACCTCGCCGACTACACCGACGCGATCACGGAGCTCTTCGCCCGGCACGGCACCCGCGGCACCTGGTATGCCCACGCCTCCGTCGGCTGCCTGCACGTGCGCCCGATCCTCAACATGAAGGACGAGGCCGGCATCCGGGCCATGCGGGACATCGCCGAGGCCGCCTGCGACCTCGTGCGCCGCTTCGAGGGCTCCCATTCGGGCGAGCACGGGGACGGCATCTCGCGTTCCGAGTTCCACGCCCGCATGTTCGGCGAGCGCCTCGTCGGCGCCTTCGGGGAGGTCAAGGACGCCTTCGACCCGAACGGCCGGCTCAACCCGGGCAAGATCGTGCGGCCCTACCGCATGGACGACCGGGCGCTCATGCGCTTCCCCGCCGACTATCGGCCGCAGGAGCGGACCGCCCTCGACTGGTCGGAGTGGGGCGGATTCTCGGCCGCGGTCGAGATGTGCAACAACAACGGCACCTGCCGGAAGGCCTTTTCCGGCACGATGTGCCCGTCCTACCGGGCGACGCTCTCAGAGCAGCACCTCACCCGAGGCCGGGCCAACTCCCTGCGCCTCGCCCTCTCGGGACAGCTCGGGCCCGACGCCTTCACCTCGCCGGAGATGAAGGAGACCCTCGACCTGTGCGTCTCGTGCAAGGGCTGCAAGCGCGAATGCCCGACCGGCGTCGACATGGCCAAGATGAAGATCGAGTTCCTTCATCACTACCACGCCCGGCACGGCCTGCCCCTGAAGGAGCGCCTCGTCGCCTACCTGCCCCGCTACGCGCCCCTCGCGGCGCGGCTCGGCGGCGTCCTCAACCTGCGCGACCGGCTCCCCGGCGCGGCCCGCCTGTCCGAGGCGGCGCTCCGCTTCAGCGCCCGGCGCAGCATGCCGAAATGGGCCCGGCCCTGGCGGCAGGGCGCGGGAGCGGGCGGGCCGGTGCGGGGCGACGGGCGCGACCTCGTCCTGTTCGGCGACACCTTCAACCGGTACTTCGAGCCCGAAAACCTCGCCGCCGCCGAGCGGGTTCTCGCCGCCGCCGGCTACCGCCTGCACAAGGCCGATCCCGCCGGGCGGCCGCTCTGCTGCGGGCGCACCTTCCTCTCCGCCGGCCTCGTCGAGGAGGCCCGCCGGGAGGCCCGCCGCACCCTCGATGCGCTCGCGCCGCTGGTGGCGAAAGGAGTGCGCGTCGTCGGCCTCGAACCGTCCTGCCTCTTCACCTTCCGGGACGAGTTCTTCAACCTCCTGCCCCGGGCCGAGGTCGAGCCGCTGGCGGGAGCCGCGTTCCTGTTCGAGGAGGCGCTCGCCGCCGATCTCGCCGCCGGGCGGACCGCCCTCCCCCTCGCCGATCGCGGCCCGCGCACGGCGCATCTGCACGGCCATTGCCACCAGAAGGCATTTGGGGCCATGGGCCCGGTCGAGGCGGTCCTGCGTGCCGTGCCCGGCCTCACCGTGAAGCCGATCGAATCGAGCTGCTGCGGCATGGCGGGCGCCTTCGGCTACGACCCGAAGACGATCGAGGTGTCCTTCTTGATGGGCGAGCTGTCCCTCTTCCCGGCCCTGCGCCGGGCGGGCCCGAAAGACCTCGTCGTCGCCGACGGCACCAGCTGCCGCCACCAGATCCACGACGGCGTCGGGCTCGCCGCGCTCCACGTCGCCCGCGTCCTCGATCAGGCGCTGGCGACCTCGCCCTGACGCATCGCCCGCAGCCGCGCGAGTTTCGCCTGCCAGCCGGGCGAGTGCCGGACCTCCCGGTTGACCACGAGCCCCCGCGTCGGGACCTCGCCGCGCATCACCGCGAGGACCGCGTCCACGTCGACCGCGCCGTTGCCGGCGAAGCACTCGTCCGTCCAGCACAGGGCGTGCGGGGCGAGGATCACGTTGTCGAGCGTCAGGAGCGGCTCGTCCGCGGCGGTCGGCTCCTCCTCGAACACGTCGAGGCCGGCGCCTGCGATGCGCCGCTCCTGCAGGGCGCGGGTGAGCGCCTTCTGGTCGACGATCGGCCCCCGGGCCGTGTTGATGAGGAAGGCGGTCGGCTTCATCCAGGCGAGGCGCTCGGCGTTCACGAGGCCGCGGGTCTCGGCGTTGAGGGGGACGCTGATCGACAGGAAGTCCGCCTCGCGGAAGAGGGTCTCGATCCCGACGAGGGTCACGCCGAGGTCGCGGGCGAGGGCCGGATCGCAATAGGGATCGTGGGCGATCAGGCGCATGTCGAACGGCTTCAGGAGCCGGAACACCTCCGCGCCGATGTTGCCGACGCCGAGCTGGGCGAAGGTCCGCCCGGTGAGGCCGACGCCCATGTAGGCGCTGCGCTGCGCCCACCCCGCCGGGCCCATCCGGGTCAGGCGGTCCTTGTCCATGAGGCGGCCAGCGAGGGCCAGCATGAAGGTGATCACCGAGACGGCGACGGGCCGGCGCACCCCGTCCGGCGTCGTGACCAGGGCGATGTCGGCCCGGGTGCAGGCGTCCGTGTCCACGTTGTCGAAACCGACCCCGAACCGGGCCACCACGGCGAGGCGCCCGTCCTCGGGCACGGACCGGGCCTCGAACCGGGCCCCGAGCAGGATCAGCGCGTCGAAGCCTGCGAGCCCGGAAGCGGGCATCACCCGGTCGACCGGCTCTACGTAGGCCACCTCGGCGCCGGCCGCGTGCAGCGTGCCGAGGTCGAACATCGGGTAGGCGGGCGATCCGTCCGGATTGCGGAAATCCCCGCTGAGCGCGACCCGGAAGCGGCTCATCGGGCGCGCAGGCCTTCGCGGATGCGGTCGATGCCGTCCTTGAGGGCCGATTGAAGCAGCCAGGCGTCCCCCGAGTAGCAGATCAGGTCGAAGCCGCGCTCGGCCTCCGCGAGGGCGGTGGCGACGTCGGGAACGAGGCGCCCGAGGGCCTTGCCGTGCTTCCTCGCCGCGCCGACGATCCGGTCGACCGCCTCCTTGAATTCCGGCCGGCCGAACTCGCCCGGGATGCCCATCGAGCAGGACAGGTCGAAATGGCCCATCCACAGGCAGTCGACCCCGTCGATCGCGGCGATGGCGTCGACGTTCTCGACCCCCCGCGCCGTCTCGATCAGGGCGATGAAGCACATGCGCTCGTTGAGGCGGGCGAGCTTCTCGACCACGGGCCCCTCCCGGTAGTCGTCGTGGGCGAGGCCGAGCGCCACCCCGCGCAGGCCGCGCGGGCAGTACTTGATGTGCCGCACGAGCGCTTCCGCCTCCTCGGCGGTGCCGACCATCGGCACGATGATGGCCTCGGCGCCGACGTCGGCGGCGCGGGCGAGGTGGTGGTACTCCTTCGACGGCACCCGCACCGCGGTCGGCAGGTCCGCCGCCTGGACGTAGCGCACCACGCTCTTCACCGTCTCGTGGTGGAAGCCCGAATGCTCCATGTCGAAGAAGGCGAACTCGGCGCCGGCGCCGGCCAGGATGTGGCCGATCCCCGGGGTCGCGAACTCGGCGACGAGATGCCCGAGCTTGACCCGGCGCTCGTTCAACAGGCCTCTGAAGCTTCGCGCCATCCTGCCCCCCACGATCCGCCCGGCGACGGATGCGGCGGGGGACGGCTGCGATGCTATGCCGCCGCCGGTCGCGGCCGCAAGCCACGCTTCGTCAGGGCCTCACCGGATCGCTGTCCCCTCGGCGTCGAAGAGATGGCAGGCCTCCGCCGGGATCCCGAGCCGAACGCTGTCCCCGGCCTTGCGGGCGGCGCCGCCCGGCCCCTTCGCCGTGACCATCGTGTCGCCCGTGCGCACGTAGAGGAGGTGCGTCTCGCCGAGCTGCTCGACGAAGTCGACCCGGCCCTCGAGCGCTCCGTCCGCGGGCCCCTCCACGAGGTGCTCGGGACGGATGCCGAGGGTGACCCGCGCTCCCGGCGCGGCCCGGCCCGGGGGCAGCGGCACCAGGGTCCCGTCGGCGAGGCGGCAGCCGCCGCCCTCCCCGCCCTCGACGACCCCCGGGAGGAAGTTCATCCGCGGCGAGCCGATGAAGCCGGCCACGAACAGGTTCGCCGGGCGGTGATAGAGGTCGAGGGGCGCGCCCACCTGCTCCACCCGGCCGGCGTTCAGCACCACGATGCGGTCGGCGAGCGTCATCGCCTCGACCTGGTCGTGGGTGACGTAGATCATCGTCGCGCCGGTCTCCTCGTGCAGCTTGGCGATCTCGATCCGGGTGCCGACCCGAAGCGCCGCGTCGAGGTTCGACAGGGGCTCGTCGAACAGAAACACCTTCGGATCGCGCACGATGGCGCGCCCGATCGCCACCCGCTGGCGCTGGCCCCCGGACAGCTCCCGCGGCTTGCGGTCGAGGAGCTCGGAAATGTGCAGCATCTGCGCCACCCGCCGCACCCGCCGGTCCGCCTCCTCCCGCGCGGTGCGCGCGAGTTCGAGGCCGAAGGCCATGTTCTCGTACACGCTCATGTGCGGGTAGAGGGCGTAGGACTGGAACACCATGGCGATGCCGCGCTTGGCCGGGGGCAGGTCGGTCACCCGCTCGCCGCCGATGAAGACGTCGCCGGCGGTGACGTCCTCGAGGCCCGCGACGAGCCGCAACAGGGTCGACTTCCCGCAGCCGGACGGGCCGACGAAGACGACGAACTCCCCGTCGGCGATGTCGAGGTCGACCCCGTGGATGACGCGGGTGCGCCCGAAATCCTTGTACACCCCCTTCAGCGCGACCGCCGCCAAGCCCCCCTCCCTCAGCCCTTGACCGCGCCGGCGGTGAGGCCGGCCACGATCCGGCGCTGGAACACGAGGACGAGCAGCACCACCGGCACGGTCACGATCACCGAGGCCGCCATGATGGCGCCCCAGGGCAGCTCGTAGGCGGTCGCCCCGCTCATCAGCGCGATCGCCACCGGCACCGTGCGCCGCTCGTCGGTGAGGGTGAAGGTGAGCGCGAACAGAAACTCGTTCCAGGCGACCACGAAGGCGAGGAGGCCGGTGGTGACCGCCGCGGGGCCGAGCAGCGGCAGGAACACCCGCCGGATCAGGATCCACGGCGTCGCCCCGTCGACGAGGGCCGCCTCCTCGATCTCCCGCGGCAGCTCGCGCATGAAGGTCGTCAGCACCCACACCGTGAAGGGCAACGTCAGCATCAGGTTGGCGAGGACGAGGCCGGGGATGGTGTTGTAGAGCCCGAACCAGCGGATCAGCTCGAACATCCCCGAGAGCACCGCCACCTGCGGGAACATCGACACGGCGAGCACCGTCAGGAGCAGGAGCCCGCGCCCGCGGAAGGCGACCCGGCCGAAGGAATAGGCCGCGGTGACCCCGAGGAACAGGGACAGGCCGACCACCGCGCCCGCGACCACGATCGAGTTGAGGATGTTGCGCCCGAAGGGCTGGCGCTCGAAGACGCCGACATAGTTCGACAAGTCGAGCCGCTCGGGCCAGTACGCCACCGTGAACAGCTCGGAGCCCGAGCGCAGGGACGAGACCACGGCGTAGTAGAACGGAAAAAGGGCCCAGCCCGCGATCGCCGCGACGAGGAGCCAGAAGCCGATCCGGGGGAGGAGGCGCCTCATCGGGGCGCGCCGAGCCGGACCCGGCCCGCCATGAGGTAGATCACCGTCAGGAGGGCGATGACCAGGAACACCAGCGTCGCCGCGGCGGAGCCCTCGCCCACGTCCTGGAAGTCGACGAGGGCGCGCCGGGCGTAGACCGACATCGACATCGTGTCGGCCGAGCCCGCCGTGAGCACGTAGATCAGGTCGAACACGCGCATCGCGTCGAGCGCCCGGAAGATGACGGCGACGAGCAGCGCCGGCCGGATCAGCGGCAGGGTGATGCGGAAAAACACCTTGACCGGCCCGACCCCGTCGACCCGGGCCGCCTCGTAGATGTCCCGCGGCAGCATCTGCAGGGCGGCGAGGATCAGGAGCGCCATGAAGGGCGTCGTCTTCCACACGTCGACCATGACCACCGCCCAGAGGGCGGTGTCCGGGTTCGCGGTCCAGGCGATCGGCGCCCCGATCAGGCCGAGGCGCAGGAGCATGTCGTTCACGACGCCGAACTGGTCGTGCAGCATCCAGTTCCACATCCGCGCCGAGACCACCGTCGGGATCGCCCAGGGGATCAGCACCACCGCGCGCACGAGGCCGCGGCCGGGAAAGGCGGCGTTCAGGATCAGCGCCACGACGAGGCCGAGCACCACCTCGATCGACACCGACACCGCCGTGAACCAGAGGGTGTTCCAGACCGAGCGCCACCAGGCCGGGTCGGCGAGGACGCCGAAGCGCTCGCCTTCGAAGGTCCCAAAATAGTTGTCGAAGCCGACGAAACGGGCGCCGAGGTCGGTGAGGTCGCCCTGCATGAAGCTGAACGCGATCGTGCGCGCCAGCGGCCAGCCGGCGACGAGGGCGAGCACGACCAGCATCGGCGCGAGGAACAGCCAGGCGGAGCGCGCCCGCGCCCGGGTGAGCGCGCTCGGGCGGCTGCGGCCGATCGGCAGGGCGGGCTCCCGGCCGGGCGCGCCGACGAGGAGGCCGCCGGGGTCGCTCGTCATCGCGACCACCCCCGCCGACGGGCGCGCCGCAGGTCCTGCTCGAGCCGCGTCAGGGCCGCTCCGGGCTCGGCGCGGCCGGACAGCACCCGGTGGACGGCGTCGAAGAAGGTCGCCGAGACCCGGTTGTAGGCCCGCCCGGTCGCCGCCGAGGGTCTCGCGACCGCGGCGACGAGCACCTCGTGCAGTTCGGCGATGAACGGCACTTTCCGGGCCACGTCCGGGTCCCGGTAGAGCGCCGGGATGGTCGGGTTGAAGCCCGCCTCCACCGCCCGGCGCTTCTGCTCCTGCGGGCTCGTCAGGTAGAAGACGAGGTCGGCCGCCACCTCCGGATGGCGCGAATAGCGCGAGACCGCGAGCTGCTGCCCGCCGAGGCCGCTGGCGTGGCCCCCCTGCCGAAGGGCGGGCCGGACGGGCGCCACGCCGACCCGCCCGCGCACGGGGCTGTCCTCGCCCTCGGCGAGGGCC
>DATLFZ010000059.1:0-20869 GCA_035540795.1 Beijerinckiaceae bacterium
GAGGTGGCGGGTCCCCGCTGGACGGGCCGGTCGGCGGTGAGGCTCGCGAACACGCCGGACACGTCGGGCAGCGCCTTGACCGCGTTCTCCGCCGCCTGGCGCACCCGCTCCATCACGGCGGCTTCGGCGGGATCGATGGCGATCGAGAACATCACCCGGCGGGAGGGGTCGACGACGACCTCCGACAGCCGCCCGGAGGCGGTCAGCGACTGGCCCTCGACCGTCACGGTCGCGAGCGCCTGCAGCACGTGTTCGCGGGTGATCAAGGCGTCCTCCTCGGTTCGCGCCTCATGTCGCAGCGCGCTGCCCCCGGCGCAAGCGGGGAGCCTTGCGTCGAGGCGAGCGGCTGCTAGCCTCCACGGCTCACCCGCGGCCGGGTCCGCCCGGCGGGCGGGAGGCAAGGGAGTGAAACGATGAAGACGGCATGGCTGCGCGGCCTCGCGGTCGCGGCGCTCGCGCTCCCGCTCCTCGGCGGGCTCGCCGCGGCGCAGGACTACCCGAACCGCCGCCTCAACTGGACCATCGCCTTCGGGCCCGGCGGCGGCAACGACATCATGTCCCGCACGCTCATCGAGATCCTGGAGAAGTACAAGCTCTACCCGGCCGAGATCGTGGCCGAGAACCGGGCCGGCGGCAGCGGCGCGGTCGGCTGGGGGCACGTCTTCCGCCAGCAGGGCAACCCCTACCACGTCTCGACCACGAGCGGCAGCTTCATCACCACGCCGCTCCAGGCCAACACCCCCTGGAAGCCGACGGACTTCACGCCGGTGGCGCTCCTCGCCTCCGACGACCTCCTCCTCGTCGTGAAGGGCGATTCCAAGATCAACAGCCTGAAGGAGTTCATCGAGGAGGCGAAGAAGTCGCCGCCGACCATCGGCGGCATCGGCGCGGTCAACGTCGACTTCATCGTGCCGACCGTGCTCGCCCGACAGGCCGGCTTCAAGTTCGACTACGTGTCGTTCAACCGGGCGGGCGACCTGACGACGGCGCTCCTGTCCAACGCGCTCACGGCGATGATGGTCAATCCGGGCGAGGCCCTCGGGCTCATCAAGTCGGGCGACGTGAAGCCGCTCGCCTACAGCGGTTCGAAGACGCCGGCGGCGCTCGGCAACGTGCCGACCTTCCGCGAGCTCGGCTACGACGTCGAGATCTCCATGCCCCGCGGCCTCGTCCTGCCGCCCGGCGTGCCGGCCGAGACCCAGCGCTGGTGGATCGAGACCATGCGGAAGGTGGTCGAGACGCCGGAATGGAAGGCCTACATCCAGAACCAGATCCTCACCGAGAACATCAAGTTCGGGGAGGATTTCCGGGGCTTCCTCAAGAACACGCAGGACACCTTCGCCCAGGTGCTGCGCGAGCACGGCGCCATCAAGTAGTCCGACCCCGCCCCGCGGCCGGGCCGCGGGGCGCACGGGGCGTGGGATGAGAGCGGCCTTCCTCCTCGCGGTGCTCGGCCTCGCGGCCTTCTACACCTGGATCGCGTTCGCCGACCTCGCCTTCCTGTCGACGACGGGACGGCTCGGCCCGGCCTTCTTACCGCGCATCGTCGGCGTGCTGCTGATCGCCGCCTGCCTCTACGCCCTCGCGATCGAGCTCCGACGCCCGCGGAGAGAGGAGGCCGGGGAATGGGGCACGGTGGCGCTCGTCGCCGGACTCTCGGCGGGCTTCGTCGTCCTGCTCGAGATCGTCGGCGGGCTCGCCGCGATGGTCCTGTTCATGCTCGCCGCTCTTTTCCTGCTGAACCGCGGCCGCCCGGTGCAGAACGTGGCGATCGCGCTCCTCCTGCCCGGGGCGATCTACCTCCTGTTCCACGTCTGGCTCAGGGCCTCGATGCCCGAAGGCCTCGTGCGGCTTCCGGTCTAGGCGATGGACCTCTTCGGCGATCTCCTGCTCGGGTTCTCGGTCGCGCTCTCGCCGATCAACCTCGTCTACCTCCTGATCGGCGCGACCATCGGGATGATCGTCGGGATCATCCCGGGCTTCGGCCCCTCCGCCGGGATCGCGATCCTGCTCCCCGTCACCTTCGGCATGGACCCGACCGGGGCCGTGGTGATGCTGGCGGCGATCTACTACGCCTCGATGTACGGCGGCACGATCACCTCGATCCTGCTCAACACGCCGGGCGAGTCGGCGACCGTCGCCAGCACCTTCGACGGCTATCCCCTCGCGCAGCAGGGCCGCGCCGGCCCGGCCCTCGTCATGCAGGCGGTCGCCTCCTTCGTCGGCGGCACGCTCGGGGTGATCCTCATCACCCTGCTCGCGCCGGTGTTCAGCCAGGTCGCCCGCAGCTTCGGCCCGCCGGAATACTTTTTGCTCGCCATGATGGGCATCGCCATGATCGTGGTCATGGTGGCCGGCAACTGGCGCTACGGGCTGATTTCCGCGCTCATCGGCTTCGCGCTCGGCACCGTGGGGGTCGACCTCGAGACCGGCAACCAGCGCTTCACCTTCGGCTCGGCCGAGCTCATCGGCGGCATCGGCTTCATCCCGATCGCGATCGGCCTGTTCGGCCTCGGCGAGCTCCTGTTCGCCTTCCACGAGGGGCGCCACCGCACCGGTACCGGCGGCATCGTGCAGTACCGGGGCGAGCGCAGCTTCTGGCCGGCCCTGTCCGACTGGGTGGAGAGCCGCCTCGCGTTCCTGCGCGGCTCGGTGCTCGGCTTCGTGATCGGCGTGATCCCCGGGGCCGGGGCGACGATCGCGTCGCTCATGGCCTACTCGGTCGAGAAGTTCTCCTCGCGCACGCCCGAAAAGTTCGGGCGCGGGGCGATGGCGGGGCTCGTCGGGCCCGAGGCCGCCAACAACGCGGCCTCCTCGGGAGCCATGGTGCCGCTCCTGACGCTGGGCATCCCCGGCTCGGCCTCGACGGCGGTGCTGATGGCGGCCTTCATCATGTGGGGGCTGCGGCCGGGGCCGCTCCTGATGAGCGAGAACCCGCAATTCGCCTGGGGGCTCATCGCCAGCATGTATCTCGGCAACGTGGTCCTGCTCGCCATCAACATCTTCGCCATTCCGCTCTTCGTGTGGATGGTGCGCCTGCCGTACCGGATCCTCGCCCCCTCCGTGATCCTCGTGTGTACGATCGGCACCTACAGCGTGAACGGCAGCATGATGGAGGTGTGGTTCATGTTCGCGGCGGGGATCGTCGGCTTCTTCATGAAGCTGTTCGGGTTCTCGCCGGCGGCCCTGGTCCTCGCCCTGGTGCTGGGCCCGCTCGCCGAGGAGGCTTTGCGCCAGTCGCTCACCATCTCCCGCGGCTCCTTCGCCATCTTCGTCGAGCGTCCGGCCTCCTTGTGGATCCTGGCGGTGACGGCGGCGATGCTGCTCGCCGTTCCGCTGATGCGCCGCTTCCAGGGCAGGGGATAGACATGGACGAGAAAGCCGCCCGCGCCGCCTTCGAGGCGGCGATGTCGAGCCACGCGCCGGGCTTCGGCACCTTCTTCCTCGCCCGGCTCTACGGCGCCGAGTTCTCCTACACGGAGGAGAGCTGCGTCGTGACCCTGCCGGTGCGGGACTTCATGTTCAACCCGCAGGGCAGCCTGCACGGGGGCGTCATCGCCTTCGCCCTCGACGTGTCGATGGGCCACCTGATCCACCACACGATCGGCCGCGCCGCCATCACGCTCGAGATGAAGGTCCAGTTCGTGCGCCCGGCGCTCGTGGGCCGGGTGCGCTGCGAGGGCCGCTTCCTCAAGCGCGGACGCACGGTGAGCTATCTCGAATCCCGCATGACCGACGAGGAGGGGCGGCTCGTCGCCATTGCGACCTCGACCTGGCAGATGCCGAAGGAGGCGGGCGAGCAGGGTTGAGCGGCCCCGTTGCCGGGCGCCCGCGAGGGTTCTATGCCGGGCGGAGAGGGGGCCCCATGAGCCGTTTCCAATCCTTCGAGGAGCGTACCGACCCGGCCCAGGGGCGCGAGCGCATCGCCCGGCTGCGGACCGAACTGGCGAAGCGCGGCCTGTCCGGCTTCGTCGTGCCCCGCGCCGACGAGCACCAGTCCGAATACGTGCCGAAGAACGCCGAGCGGCTCGCCTGGCTCACCGGCTTCACCGGCTCGGCCGGGGCCGCCGTCGTCCTCGCCGACAAGGCCGCCCTCGTGGTCGACGGACGCTACACCCTGCAGGCGGCCGAGCAGGTCGACACGAGCCTGATCGCACCGGTGCGGCAGGTCGAGACGAGCCTCGAGACGTGGATCGAGGAGAACCTGCCGGAGGGGGCGCGGCTCGCCTACGACCCCTGGCTCCACACCGACGAGGGGGTGCGCAAGCTCGAGAAGGCGGCGGCCGCCGCCGGCGCGACCCTCGTGCCGACCGAAAACCTCGTCGACGCGATCTGGACCGACCGGCCGCCGGCGCCGCGCGCGCCCGTGCGGCCGCATCCGGAGCGCTTCGCCGGGGAGGGGAGCGCCGCCAAGCTCGACCGCATCCGCGAGAAGCTGGCGAAGGCGCGCCTCGACGCTCTCGTCGTCTCCGATCCGCACAACCTCGCCTGGACCTTCAACATCCGCGGCGGCGACGTCGGGCACACGCCGCTGCCGCTCGGCTACGCCCTCGTCCCCCGCGAAGGGCGTCCGACCGTGTTCCTCGACCCGGCCAAGATGACCAACGTGGCGGGGGACGCCATCGGCGCCGTCGCCGACGTGGCGCCGCCGGAGGCGCTGGGGCCGGCCCTCGACGCGCTCGCCGCCGCGAACGCCAAGGTCCGCGTCGACTCCGCCACCGGGGCGGTGGCTCTGCGCCGCCGCATCGAGGCCGCGGGTGGAACGGCCGATGTCGGCCCCGACCCGATCTCCCTCATGAAGGCGGTCAAGAACGCGGCCGAGATCGACGGCACCCGCGCCGCCCACCGCCGCGACGGCGCCGCCGTGACCCGCTACCTCGCCTGGCTCTCCCGCGAGGCGCCGCAGGGGCACCTCACCGAGATCGCCGCGGTCGAGCGGCTCGAGGCCTTTCGCGAGGAGACCGGCGCGCTGAAGGACGTGTCGTTTCCGACCATCTCGGGCTCCGGCCCGAACGGGGCCATCGTCCACTACCGGGTCACCAGGCGCACCGACCGGCACCTCCGGCCGGGCGAGCTGTTCCTGATCGATTCGGGCGCCCAGTACGAGGACGGCACCACCGACATCACCCGCACGATCGCCGTCGGGGTGCCGAGCGCCGAGATGCGCGACCGCTTCACGCGGGTGCTGAAGGGGCACATCGCCATCGCCCGGGCCGTGTTCCCGAAGGGCACGAGCGGGGCCCAGCTCGACTCCTTCGCCCGCGCGGCCCTGTGGGAGGTCGGCCTCGACTTCGACCACGGCACCGGGCACGGGGTCGGGAGCTACCTCTCGGTGCACGAGGGCCCGCAACGCCTGGCGAAGGTCGGCACCACCCCGCTCGAGCCCGGGATGATCCTGTCGAACGAGCCCGGCTACTACAAGGCCGGCGCCTACGGCATCCGCATCGAGAACCTCGTCCTCGTCGAAACCCGCGCGATCGTCGGGGCGGAGCGGCCGATGATGGGCTTCGAGACCCTCACCTTCGCGCCGATCGACCGGAGCCTCGTCGAGCCGGCCCTGATGAATGGGGACGAGATCGCCTGGCTCGACGCCTACCACGCCCGGGTGCGCGAGACCCTCGCCCCCCTGCTCGAAGGGGAGGACCGGCGCTTTCTCGAGGAGGCGACCCGGCCCGTCGGCTGAGCGGCGGCGCGTCGCCTCAGGCGACCACCTTCAGGCGGGCGGCCCGGACCGCCCGGGCGAGGGCTTCCCGCATCTCCGACAGGTCGTAGGGCTTGCGCAGGATGGGAAAGCCCTCGTCGGCGGCGGCCTGGGCCACCTCGCTGTAGCCGGTCGCCAGCACGACCGGGACCCGGTCGCCGTGCTCGCTGCGCACCGTGCGGGCGAGGTCGAGCCCGTTCTGGTGGCCCGGCATGACGATGTCGCTGAACACGAGGTCGATGCGCTCGGCCCGGCGCAGCACGCCGAGCGCCGAGGCGACGTCCGGCGCGTGCACGACCTTGTAGCCGAGCTCTTCGAGATGGCCGCGGGTGATCTCGGCGACTTCGAGATTGTCCTCGACGAGCAGGACCCGCCCGCGCCCCTCGATCCGCGGCACGGCGCGCGCCTCGCCGGCCCCGCCCTCCTCGGGCACGCTCGGTGGTGCGCGGCAGGTAGAGGGTCACCGTCGTGCCGCGGCCGGGCTCGCTCGCGATCGTCGCCGTGCCGCCCGATTGGCGGGCGAAGCCGTAGACCTGCGACAGGCCGAGGCCGGTGCCCTTGCCGACCTCCTTGGTCGTGAAGAACGGCTCGAACACCCGCGCGAGCAGGTCCGGCGGGATCCCGGTCCCGGTGTCGGCGACGGTGAGGGCGACGTAGTCGCCGGCAAGGCCGATCGCGCCCGGGTCGGCGAGGCTGACGTTCTGCGCCGCGATGGTGAGCCTGCCGCCGTTGGGCATGGCGTCGCGGGCGTTGACCGCGAGGTTGAGGATCGCGAGCTCGAACTCGCTCGGATCGACCTTCGTCGGCCACAGGTCCGGCGGCGCGTGGACGGCCACCGCGATGTCGCCCCGCAGGCTCGAGCGCAGCATGTCGTCGAGTTCGGGCAGGTGGCGCACGAGGTCGATCGGGGTCGGCTCGTGCGTCTGGCGCCGGGAGAAGGACAGGAGGTGCCGGGTGAGCGCCGCGCCCCGCCGCGCGGCCGTCTCGATAGCGTCGAGCGCCCGGCGCTGCCGCTCGTCGGCGGGCAGGTGCCGCTTGAGCCGCTCGACGTTGCCGTTCACCACCATCAGGAGATTGTTGAAATCGTGAGCGACGCCGCCGGTGAGCCGGCCCACGGCTTCGAGCCGCTGGGCCTGCTTGAGCGCCGCCTCCGCCACCTCCCGCCGGGCGACCTCCGCCTCGAAGCGCTCCGTCCGGCGCAGGGCGAACAGGGCGAGACCGAACAAGGCGAGCGTCGCCGGAAGACCGAAGGCGAGGTGGCCGAGCATGACCTCGCGCAGCTCGCGCTGCATCGCGGTGGTCTCCACCCCCGCCTGCACGTAGACCGGATAGCCGGGAACCTTGCGGTAGCCGATCCGGCGCTCGATCCCGTCGATCTGGGACGTGGCGACGAACATCCCGGCCTCGGGCCGCTCGCGGATGGAGCGGACGAACCCGCTCTGCGCGTTGAGCCGCTCCGGGCGGTCGAGCACCGCCGGGTAGCGGGCGAGGAAGGCGCCGTCCGCCCGGATCAGGCCGAAGGAATCGGCGACCCCGCGGGCGAGCCGCCCGTAGAACTCGCGAAAATGCTCCGGCAGGACGGTGACGCCGACGACCCCGTCGAAGCCGCCGTCCGGGCGGACCGGCCGGCGCCCGCTCACCACGAAGAACCGGTAGGTGCCGATGCGGGCCTGGATGATGTCGCCGATGAAGGTGCCCGCGTCCCGCTCCGCGTGGGCGCGGAAATAGTCGCGGTCGGCATTGTTGAGGTCGCGCGGCACGGGCAGGACCGTGCTCGCCACGAGCGGCCGCCCCTCGCCGTTGAAGGCCCAGATCGCCTGGATCTGGGGCAGCGTCTCCTGGGTCCGCTTCAGCCGCTGGGACAGCCGCGCCTCGTCGGCCCGGATCTCGTCGTCGGACAGGCCGCGCAGGACCTCGTTGGTCTCGGCGATGGTGCGCTCGACCGTCTGGAGCGCCTTGAGCGCCTGCTCCTGGATGACGTCGAGCGCGCGCTCGATCCGCTCGGTCGTGCGCTCGTCGATCGCCTGGCGGTTCGTCCAGCTGGCATAGGCGAAGACGAGGACCGGCCCGAGCAGGCTCAGCGCCGTGATCAGGCGCAGCGGCCAGAGGACGCTGGGCTTCGACGCGGGCACGGACGGAACGCTTCTCCCCGGCTCGTCGGGCCGAGGCTGAAGCCGGACGAAGCGCGGCTTCAACAACGAAGGATGGCCCGGCGTTCCGTCGACCGGGCTCAGCGGAAGGTGACGGCCTCGAGCACCTCGCCCGTGCGGCGGTCGATGACGACGCGCATGTCGCGCCCGCGCCGGTCGGTGCCTTCGAGCCGCCAGCGCGGCCCCGCCTGGACCACCTCGTCGACCTCGACCATGCCGTTGCGGCGGGCGATGCGCACGGCCTCGCCGCGGGTGACCTCGTCGAAGCGCCGCTCGCCGCGGATCGGCGGACCGCGCCGCTCCTCCCGGTATTCCGGCGGACGCGGGTCGATGCGGACCCCGCCGGGGCCGAGCTCGATGGACTGGGCGTGGGCCGATCCGCCGACGAGGGCGATCGCGAGCGCCGCGAGAAGGGTCCTGGTCATGGGAATTCCTGTTCTGACGATTCGACCGCGCCGCCACGCAGGCGGCGCAGCTTACAACAGGGACGCGCGGCCGGCCAATTCGTTCCCCGGGGAGCCGCTTTCTGGCGAAGGGCGCCGAAACGGCGAAGGACCCGAGGCGCGGCGGAGCCTCGGGCCCTTCTGACCGCAACCGCCCGAAGGCGGAACGCGGCTGAGCCAAGAAAAGGCGCAAAGCATCCGACAGGCAATCGAAAGAGAATGGTAACCTAAACGAGGGCGATGAACGGGGGCGGGCCGGCTCGGCGCCGGGCCGCGGGGCCGCCGCGACGGCGGGCTTTGCGCCGGCACCGGCTTGGAGTAAACAGCCGGCAAGGGGATCCGCGAGCGCGGACGCGGTGGAGAGGACTTTTGCATGGCCGTGAAGGCTTTCGGCAGCGCGGGCGTCGTCGTCGCGCGGGCGGCTCTGTTGGTCGGCCTCGGCGTGGCGCTCGCGGGGTGCGACACCCTGTCCGCGCTCAACCCGTTCGGCGGGGAGCGCTACAAGATGGAGATCGTGCCGGAGGTTCCGGCCGAGCAGCTCTACAACCAGGGCCTCGCGCGGCTGGAGAGCCGCGACTTCGACGGCGCCGCCAAGCGGTTCGGCGACCTCGACAAGCAGTATCCCTATTCCGACTGGTCCCGGCGCGGCCTGATCATGCAGACCTACGCCCATTACGAGGGCCAGCAATACGAGGACGCCATCAATTCGGCCCGGCGGTACCTGCAGCTGCACCCGTCGAGCAAGGACGCGGCCTACGCCCAGTACCTGATGGCGATGTCGCACTACAACCAGATCCCGGACGTCACCCGGGACCAGGAGCGCGCCGAGCGGGCGCTCCTCGCCCTGCAGGAGCTCGTCGACCGCTATCCCAAGTCCGAGTACGTCGAGGACGCCCGCTTCAAGATGCAGGTCGCCCGCGACCAGCTCGCCGGCAAGGAAATGGATATCGGCCGCTTCTACCTGCGTGAGCGCAACTACACCGGCGCGATCAACCGCTTCCGCACCGTCGTCGGCCGCTACCAGACGACCCGGCACGTGGAGGAGGCGCTGATGCGCCTCAGCGAGGCCTACCTCGCCCTCGGCATCGTCCCCGAGGCGCAGACCGCGGCGGCGGTGCTCGGCCACAACTTCCCGGACAGCGTCTGGTACAAGGACTCCTACGCCCTGCTGCAGTCCGGCGGCCTCGCGCCGCGGGAGGACGAGGGCTCCTGGATCAGCCGGACCTTCCGCGGCTACCGCACGCTGCCGGTGCGTCGCAGCTGACGGAGCCGGCGGGCGTCCCCGGGCGACCGTCATGCTCGTTCGGCTCGCGATCCGCGACATCGTTCTGATCGACCGGCTGGAGCTCGAATTCCCCGCCGGTCTCAGCGTGCTGACCGGCGAGACCGGCGCCGGCAAGTCGATCCTCCTCGACGCCTTCGCGCTGGCGCTGGGCGCCCGCGGCGACGGCGGCCTCGTGCGCCACGGGGAAGCGCAGGGACAGGTCACGGCGGTGTTCGACGTGGCGGCGGCCCATCCCGCCCGCCGCATCGCCGCCGAGGCGGAGATCGACACCGACGGCGATCTGATCCTGCGCCGAATCCAGGTCGCCGACGGGCGCACCCGCGCCTTCGTCAACGACCAGGCGGTGAGCGTGCAGGCGCTGCGCGCCATCGGCGCGGCCCTCGTCGAGATCCACGGCCAGCACGACGACCGGGCGCTCGTCGACCCCGGCACCCACCGCACCATCCTCGACGCGTTCGGCGGCCTCCAGGCCGAGGCCGCGGCGGTCGCGGAGGCGGCCCGCCGGCTGCGCGAGGCGCGCCTCGCCCGCGACGCCCACCGGGACCGGGTCGAACGCGCCCGCAAGGAGGCGGATTTCCTGCGCCACGCGGTCGAGGAGCTCGGAGCGCTCAAGCCCGAGCCGGGCGAGGAGGCGGCGCTCGCCGAGCGCCGCCTCGTCATGATGCAGGCCGAGAAGGTGGCGAAGGACCTCGCCGAGGCCTTCGACGCGGTCGCCGGCCAGGCCTCGCCGGGGCCGCTGCTGGCGGCGGCCGTGCGCCGGCTCGAGCGGCGCGCGGCCCAGGCCGAGGCGCTCGTCCACGGCAGCGTGCAGGCCCTCGACGCGGTGCTGATCGCCCTCGACGAGGCCCGCGCCGTGCTCGAACAGGCCCTGCGCGACGCGCAGTTCGAGCCCCGGGACCTCGAGCGCGCCGAGGAGCGCCTTTTCGCCTTGCGGGCGGCGGCGCGGAAATACGATGTGCCGGCGGACGAGCTTTCCGCCCTTCGCGACCGCTTCGCGGCGGAGGTCCAGGCGATCGACGCCGGCGAGGAGGAACTCGCGGTCCTCGATCGCACCCTCGCCGAGGCGGAGGCGGCCTATGTCGCGGTCGCCCGGACGCTGTCGGCGGCGCGGCGCCGCACGGCGGCGGCCCTCGATTCGGCGGTCCAGGCGGAATTGCCGCCGCTCAGGCTCGAGCGGGCCCGTTTCCTCACCGAGATCGCCACCGACGAGACCGGGCGGGATCCCGCCGGCTTCGACCGGGTCGAGTTCTGGGTCCAGACCAATCCGGGCACGCGGCCCGGGCCGATGATGAAGGTCGCCTCCGGCGGCGAGCTGTCCCGCTTCGTCCTCGCCCTGAAGGTGGTGCTGGCCGACCGGGGCTCGGCCCCCACCCTCGTCTTCGACGAGATCGACACCGGCGTCGGCGGCGCGGTCGCGGACGCCATCGGCCAGCGCCTCGCCCGCCTCGCCGAGCGGGTCCAGGTCATGGCCGTGACCCACGCGCCCCAGGTCGCCGCACGGGCGGCGAGCCATTTCCTGATCTCCAAGGACCCGGTGCCGGGCTCCGAGCGGGTCGCGACCCGGGTCGCCCCCCTCGGCCAGAAGCCGCGGCGGGAGGAGATCGCCCGCATGCTCGCCGGGGCGACCGTGACCGAGGAGGCCCGCGCGGCCGCCGCCCGTCTCCTCGCCTCCGCCCGTTGAGGGCGGCCCGGCGCGCCCCCATATCGGTCGGGTCAGCCGGCCGGGCGGCCGCTCCGGGCATTCGCCCGGGGAGGAAAGTCCGGGCTCCATGGAGACACGGTGCCGGATAACGTCCGGCGGGGGAAACCCCAGGGAAAGTGCCACAGAGAGCAGACCGCTCCGCCTGCGGTGCGACCCGCGGGTCGCAGCGTCGGGGCAAGGGTGAAAGGGTGCGGTAAGAGCGCACCGCGGACGCGGCAACGCGGACGGCAGGGCAAACCCCACCGGGAGCAAAACCGAATAGGGGCGACACGGCGCGAGCCAGGTCCGTTTCCAGACCCGTCGCCCGGGTTGGTTGCTCGAGGCGGCCGGCAACGGCCGTCCCAGAGGAATGGCCGCCACGTCCGGGGAGACCCGGGCCCTACAGAACCCGGCTTACAGGCCGGCTGACCCTTCCTTTTCCGACCCTGCGTCGTCGGCCCGCCGGGATCAGTCCCGGTCGATGGTGCAGGAGACCGAGCGCGCCGCCTCGGCGGCGAGCTCGCGCTGGCTCGGATGGGCCGCGAGCGCCCGCACCACGATCAGCCCCTCCCGGGTCGGGGAGACGATGCGCACGTCCCGGGACGGGTCCTCCTCGTCCTCCTGGGCGAGGGCGAGGTCGAGCTGGCGGCGGGTCATCACCACGAGGTCCAGCGCCCCTCGGATCGCCGCCCGGTCCGTGATGGCGAAGAACACGCCGCCGCCGCGGGCATGCATGGAGAGCGACTGGAACAGGGCTCCCGTCCGCGCCGACACCCGCACCGGCCCCTCGTCGAGGTTGTAGGCGCAGGTGGCGAGGGCGGCCGCCGGGTCCGGGTGGGGCAGCCAGGTCGAATCGTCCCCCGGCCCGGCGACGAGTTCGGAGCGGTCCGCCGCCACGGTGGCGCGCAGGCGGGAGAAGGCGTCCCGCTCGGCGAGCCACGGCATCGCCAGGACCGCGGAGAGATGGACCATGCCGGCGAGGACGAGCCCGCACAGGGTCGCGAGGGCGATGCGGGCGAGGGGGCGCATCAGGCGCACTCCACCCGCTCGATCCGCGGCAGCGAGCGCGGGTCGAGGGCGGCGGAGCCGGCGGCGACCGGGGTGTCGTAGAGGCGCAGGATGAAGGTGATGCGTCCCGGCGGCAGCGGCAGCCAGTTGCCGGGCCGGACGGTCGGGCCGGCGAGGATCGAGAAGCGCCCCTGCGCGTCCCGCAGCATCTCGGCCGAGGTGAAGGCCGCGCGGCGCAGGGCCGTCTCCCGCGCCCGGCCCTGCGCGTCGTAGACCGCGAGGGTCCAGTAGCGGGCCTGCGGCGTCGCCGAGCCGATCCGGTAGGTGCAGTTGCCCTGGAGCGGCCGGTCGCCGTCGTCGACGCTCGCGACGAGGGCGAGGCCTTCGCCGGCGCCGAGGGGGATGTCGCCGCTGCGGGCGACGACCGCGCGGGCGTAAGGGTCGGCGTCCCGGGAGCCGACCCGCGGCCAGACGGTCCACGGCCCGACCCTGACGCCGCCCGGCGGATGCTCGCCGCTCGTCGCCCAATGGGCGCTGCCGAGGCCGAGGGCCAGGCCGAGGGCGACCGCGTAGACGACGAGGAACGCCTGCGAGGACAGGCGCACGAGCAGGGGGCGCCTTCCCGGCGCCTCTCCCTCGACCGCCGCAGCCCGTTGCGCCAACCGCCGGACCCTCAGGGAACGGCGATGCGCCCGCCGACCGCCCGCACGCCCGCCGGCAGCTGCGCCGCCCGCGCCGCCGCGACGCTCGGTCCCGGCGCCTCGAACGGCTGCTTGGCGTTGCGCAGGAGCTCGGAGATGCCGCCGATCACCTCGAAGGAGCGCCGCGACAGGGTGCCCGGATGGGCGACGGCCACCCGCTCGCCCGCGCCGGGCTGGCCGGAGGCCGGCCGGTTGACGGCGACGAGGGGCTTGGCGTCCTCGAGCCCGGGGAGCGGCCGCAATTCGAGGTTCTGGTGGGCGAAGCTCATCACCTCGCGCCAGAGCATCGCCGGCATCGTGCCGCCGGTCATGTTGCGGGTCGAGCTGTAGTTGTCGTTGCCGAACCAGACGCTCGCGACCAGGTTGCCGGTGTAGCCGACGTACCAGGCGTCCCGATAGCCGTTGGTGGTGCCGGTCTTGCCCGCCGAGCGGATGCCGTCGAGGGCGGCGCGGCGGCCGGTGCCGGCCTCCGGCACCTGCGACAGCATGTAGTTCATGTCGCCGACGACCTGGCTCGACAGGACCTGCACGACCGGCTCCTGCGCCCTGCTGTAGATGACCTCGCCGTGGAGGTTGCGCACTTCGAGGGCGGCGTAGGGGCGGGCCCGCTTGCCGCCGTTGGCGAAGACCGCGTAACCGGCGGCCATGTCGAGCACGGTCACCTCGGCGGCACCGATCGGCAGGGACGAGGAATCGGTGAGGTTGCTCTCGAGGCCCATGGCCCGGGCGACCTCGATGATCTTGGCCCGGCCGGCCTTGGCGTTGCCGCGGCCGATCTCGACCGACATGCGCACCGGGATCGTGTTGATCGAGCGGGCGAGGGCGGTCGTGAGCGGCATCGAGCCCGAATAGGAGCGGTTGTAGTTCTGCGGGCACCAGTTGCCGAGGCAGATCGGCGCGTCGACGACGGTGCTGTTCGGACGCAGGCGCGGGTTCGTCGACAGCGCCGCCGCGTAGACGTAGGGCTTGAACGAGGAGCCCGGCTGGCGCAGGGCGTGCACGGCGCGATTGAACTCGCTCTCGCCGTAGTCGCGTCCGCCGACGATGGCGCGCACCGCCCCGTCCACGTCCATGACCACGAGGGCGCCCTGCTCGGCCCGGTACTGGGCGCCGTGCTGGCGCAGGATGTTCTCGAGGGACTGTTCCGCGTGGCGCTGCATCGCCGTGTCGAGGGGCGTCTTGACGACGAGCACCCGCTCCTGGCCGATCTTGCCGGCGGCGGCGAGCTTCTTGACCTCGTCGAAGGCCCAGTCGAGGTAGTAGTCGGGCGTGGTGTCGCGGCCGCGGTCGATCGGCGTCGCCGGGTTGCGCCGGGCGGTCTGGATCTGGCCTTCGGTGAGGAAGCCCGCATCGACCATGTTGGTGAGGACGTCGTTGGCGCGAGCGCGGGCCGCCGGCAGGTTCACGTGCGGGGCGAACTTGCTCGGCGCCTTGAACAGGCCGGCGAGCATCGCCGATTCGGCCAGCGTCAGGTCCTGGACCGGCTTGCCGAAATAGAACTCCGCCGCCGCCGCCGCGCCGAAATTCCCGCCGCCCATGTAGGCGCGGTCGAGATAGAGCTTCAGGATCTCGTTCTTGGTCAGGTGGAACTCGAGCCAGATCGCGAGGAACGCCTCCTTGATCTTGCGTTCGAGGGAGCGCTCGTTCGAGAGGAAGAGGTTCTTGGCGAGCTGCTGGGTGATCGACGAGCCGCCCTGCACCACGCCGCCGCCGCGGGCGTTCACCGTGAGGGCGCGCGCGGTGCCGATCGGGTCGATGCCCCAATGGTCGAAGAAGCGCCGGTCCTCGGTCGCCAGGGCGGCCTTGATGAGGTGGTCGGGGAATTCCTCGAGCTTGACCGAATCGTCGTGGCGGATGCCGCGGCGCCCGACCTCCTGGCCGTAGCGGTCGAGGAAGACGACGGCGAAATCCTGCTGCTTCTGCCAGTTCTCGTGCGTCTCCTGGAAGGCCGGGATCGCCAGGGCGAGGAGCACCACGGCGCCCGCCGCGCCAAGGGTCGTCGCCTCGCTCGCGAGGTCGAGCACGACGCGCTTCGGGCCGCGGACGCTGAGCTTGTCGAGGCGCTCGGAATAGCGCTCCCAGGCCTCGCCCATGCCGCGGCCGCTGTCGAACAGCGTGGCGTTGACCCAGGCGTCGAACGCCAGGGCCGCGCGTTTCAGACGCGTCCAGAGCGAGACCGACCGGTGCCCTTGCACATCGAACCCCTTGAGCCGCCCTGCGGACGCCGAGCGGAGTCCGTTAGGAGATTATCAACGATTGTTGGTGGGGGCGAGCGATTCGCGTCGCCCGCCCGTTTCCGTGATTAACGCGCTAGCCGGCCTGCCGGTTCACATGTGTGTGTTGCGGCACATGGTCAAGCTGGCGGACGGCGGCCCGCGTGGGGCGCCGGTCGTTGTGGACGCGCCGCAACAGGGGAGGGTGGCATGACGGGGACGCTCGAGGGCCGCACGGCTCTGGTGACGGGATCGACGCAGGGGATCGGGCTCGCCATTGCGCAGGCGCTCGCGGGGCAGGGCGCCCGCGTCGCCCTGCACGGGCTCGCCGGTCCGGGCGAGGGGGAGGCCGCCGTCGCGGCGGTGCGGCAGGCGGGCGCTCCGGAGGCCCGGTTCTTCGAAGGCGACCTGCGCGATCCCGCGGCGATCGAGCGCCTCATGGACGCCGTCGAGGGCTTCGGCGGCTGCGACGTCCTCGTCAATAACGCCGGCATCCAGCGCACCGTCCCGCTCGCGGAGGCGACGGCGGAGACCTGGGACGCGATCCTCGCCGTGAACCTCACCGCCGCCTTCCACACCATGCGCCGGGCGCTGCCGCGCATGGCCGCCCGCGGCTTCGGGCGGGTGATCAACATCGCCTCGGTGCACGGGCTCGTCGCTTCGGTCCACAAGGCGCCCTACGTCGCCTCGAAGTTCGGTCTCGTCGGTCTGACCCGGGTGGCGGCGCTCGAATACGCCACCGCCGGGTCGCGCGACTCGGGTGGCGTCACCGTCAACTGCATCTGCCCCGGCTGGACCGAGACCGCGATCATCGAGCCGCAGGTCGCGGCCAGGGCGGAGGCCCACGGCGGCGACCGCGCCGCCGGCATCGCGAGCCTCCTGGCCGAGAAGCAGCCGAGCCGCCGCACCTCCCGCCCGGAGGAGATCGGCGCCGTCGCGGCCTTCCTCGCGAGCCCGCTCGCCCACAACGTCACCGGGATCGCGCTTCCCGTCGACGGGGGCTGGACGGCCCAGTAGGCGCTACCGCAGGGGCCAGACCAGCAGGATCAGCGGCACGCCGACGAGGACGACGATCACCGACAGCGGCGCGCCGAGGCGGGCGTAGTCGCCGAAGCGGTAGCCGCCGGGCCCGAGCACCAGCGTGTTGCACTGGTGGCCGATCGGCGTGAGGAAGTCGCAGGCGGCCCCGATCGCCACCGCCATGAGGAAGCCGTCCGGCCGATAGCCGAGCTGCGCGGCGAAGCTCGCCGCGATCGGGGCCATCACCAGCACCGTGGCGGCGTTGTTCAGGAAGGGCGTCACCGCCATCGCGGCGACCATGATGAGCGCGAGCGACCCGGCTCCGGGGAGCGCCCCGCCGAGGCCGGACAGCCAGGCGGCGATGAGGTCGGTGCCGCCGGTGGTGCGGATCGCTTCGCTCACCGGGATGAGGGCGCCGAGCATGATCAGGATCGGCCACTCGATCGCCGCGTAGGCTTCCCGCAGGGGCAGGGCGCCGAACAGGATCAGCAGGACCGCGGCCCCGAAGAAGGCGATGGCGATCGGCACCACCTCGAAGGCGACGAGGAGCACCGCCCCGGCGAGGATGGCGATGGCCACGGAGCCGCGCCGCACGCTGCCGAGGGGAATGCGGCGTTCGGCGAGGGGCAGGCAGTCGAGCTCCTTCAGCCGGTCGGGGAGGAGGTTGCGCAACCCCTGCAGGACGACGAGGTCGCCGGCCTTGAGCCGATGGGAGCGCAGCCGTTCCGTGACCTTCTCCCCGCGCCGGCTGACGGCGAGGAGGTTGAGCCCGTAGCGCTGGTAGAGCTGGAGCTCCTCGACGGTGCGTCCGGCGAGCGGCGAATCGGGGGCGATCACCGCCTCGATCACCGCCACCTCCTCGGCCGGCTCGTCGGTCCCGATCGGCCGGTCGCCGCGGGCGAGCGCCAGCTCGGCCCGGGCGACGACGCGCTCGAGGGCGGCCGGATCCCCCTGCAGGATGACCGTGTCGGCCTCCTTGAGGGTCACGTCGGGCAGGGGCCGCGCGCTGCGGTCGTTGTCCCGGATGACGGCCGTGACCGCGACCTCGTTCTCGGCGAACTCGCGCAGCTCGGCCACCGTGCGGCCGGCGAGGGGCGAGTCCGCCGTCACCCGCGCCTCCGTCGTGTAGTCCTTGACGTCGATCGCCGCGTCGAGGGCGGTCGCGCCCTTGCGCACCGGCAGGAGCCGGTAGCCGATGGTGAGGAACGCCACCCCCGCGGCGGCGATGCCGAGGCCGACCGGGGCGAAGTCGAACATGGCGAAGGGCGTGCCGGTGAGGTCCGCCCGCACCCGCGAGACGATGATGTTGGGCGAGGTCCCGACCAGGGTGACGATGCCGCCCAGAAGCGAGCCGAAGGCCATCGGCATGAGGAGGCAGGACGGGGAATTGTGGGACTTGCGCGCCAGCTGGAAGGCCACCGGGATCATCATCGCGAGCGCGCCGATGTTCTTCACGAAGGCCGAGAGCACGGTGACGACGACGACCAGCACGACGACCTGGGCCTGGGCCGAGCGGGCCCGCGGCGCGATCCAGCGCATCGCCACCTCGACCGCTCCCGAGCGGGCGATCGCGGCGCTGATCAGGAGGGCGGTGGCGACGATGACGACGATGTCGTCGCCGAAGCCGGAAAAGGCCTGCTTCGCGGGGACGATCCCCGCCGCGACCGACGCGAGCAGCGCCAGGACCGCCACGAGGTCGTACCGGATCCGCCCCCACACGAAGAGCGCCATCATGCCGCCCACGATGGCGAAGGCGAGGATCTGGGGCAGGGTCATGGGAGTTGCGGCGCAAGCCGCTCCGGAAGGGGACGGGTCAACGGAGCAACTCTGGATTCGTTCCGCGCGAGCCCGTCCCCGGCCGCGACGAGGCGGTTTTGGCCGGCGCCCGGCTTCGGGCTATTCTCGGTCTCGTCCGACCGGCTGACGTCGAGGCGCCGGCGCCCGGTGCGATTGAGGGGAGCGATGAGGCGGCGGGACATCCTCACGGGTCTCGTCACGGCCGCGGGATGGGCGCTGCCCGCCCGCTCCCAGTCGGTCACGCCCGTGCGGATCGGCTATCTCTCGCCGGGCTGGCCGAGCAATCCGCAGGGCCTGCGCAACCAGCGCGCCTTCCGGGAGGGGCTCGCGGAGTTCGGGCGCACCGAAGGTGCGAGCCTCGTCATCGAGTACCGGCACGCGGAGGCCCGTTTCGAGCGGCTGCCGGAGCTGGCCGCCGACCTCGTCCGGGCGAACGTGGCCGTGATCGTCGCCGGCCCGACCCCCGCTGCCGTCGCCGCGCGGCAGGCGACGCGCACGACCCCGATCGTCATGGTCAACGTGGGCGATCCCGTCGGGCTCGGGCTCGTGGAGAGCCTCGCCGCGCCGGGGGGCAACGTGACCGGCCTCGCCTTCACGGTTGGGACGGAAACCTTCGGCAAGGGACTGGAGCTGTTCAAGGATGCGGTCCCCGGCCTGAGGCGGGTGGCCGTTCTTGGCAATCCGGGGAACCCGGGCCATCCGCTCGTCCTGGCCCACCTGCAGGTCGCGGCCCGTGACCTCGGAATCGCGCTCGTCCCCCTCGAAGCCGCCGCGACGGAGGCCTTCGAAGGCGCCTTCCGCACCATGGCGGAGGCAAAGGTCGACGGCCTCTACGTGATCCCGGACGTGCTCCTCGTCACGGAGGCGCCGCGGCTGACGGCGCTCGCGGCGAAGCACCGCCTGCCGACCCTGCACCAGTTCCGGGAGGAGGTGGAGGCTGGCGGCCTCATGTCCTACGGCCACAGCAACGCCGCCCCCTGGCGCCGCGCGGCGGCCTTCGTGGACCAGATCCTGAAGGGGGCGCGGCCGGCCGATCTGCCGGTTCAGCAGCCGACCCAGTTCGAGTTCGTCGTCAACCTGAGGACGGCGCGGGCCCTCGGCCTCGACCTCCCGCCGGCGCTCCTCGCCCGGGCCGACGAGGTCATCGAGTAGCGAGGCGTTCCGGTCCCGGTCAGCCGCCGACGTCGAGGCGGATCACCGTTCCCTTGCCGCCGTTGAGGAGGCGGCGCAGGTGGAAGCTCGCGAGGGCGTCCGCGGCGCTGGTGCCGACGAGGGCGGCGAAGGCGGGCATGGCGGCGGGGTCTCCCGCCTCGAGCTTGGCGAAGGCCTCCGCGTAGGCCGCGGTCTCCGGCCGGGCGGCGGCCTCCTCGGTCAGAGGCTCGAAGGCCCGCAGGGGCTCGCCGCGGCCGCGCAGCAGCAGGTCGCCGACGGGGCGGCCGCGAAAATCCTCCGCCTGCCCGGCGACGGCGGCGCTGACGCAGATGCGCGTGCCGAGATGCTTGTTGGCCTCCTCGAGCCGGGCCGCCGTGTTGATGGTGTCGCCGTAGGCCGTGTAGTCGAAGAAGCGGCCGCCGCCGAAATTGCCGACGATCGCCGGTCCGGCGTGGACGCCGATCCGGGTCGCCCCGACCGCCACCTCCTGCTCGCGCCAGCGGGCGCGGAAATCCTCGGCGAAGGCGTCGAGGGCGAGGGCGCAGGCGACCGCCCGGGTGGCGTGGTCGGGTTGCTCGCCGGGCGCGCCGAAGAGCACGTGCAGGGCGTCGCCGATGATCTTCGCCACCGTGCCGTCGTGGGCGAAGACGATGTCGGTCATGCCGGTGAGGTACTCGTTGAGGATCGCCGAGAGCAGGGCCGGCTCGAGGGTCTCGGCGAGCGAGGTGAAGCCGGTGATGTCGGTGAAGAGGTTCGCCACGTCGCGGCGCCGGCCGCTGAGGTCGAGGGCGTCGCTGTCGCCGGCGAGGCGCTCCGCCAGCCTCGGCGAGAAGTAGCGCGACAGGGAGGCGTGCGCCCGCTCCGCGGCGACGAGGCGCCGGCGCACTTCCCGCAGCACCTGGACGTGCCGCATCGTCCGGTCGATCGTGGTCTCGAGGTCGCCGAAGTCGATCGGCTTCGTCAGGAAGTCGAAGGCGCCCCGGTTCATGGCGGTGCGGATGTTGGCCATGTCGCCGTAGGCGGAGACGATCACGGTCGAGAGCTTCTCCTCGGTCTCCTGGAGCTTCTGCAGCAGCGACAGCCCGTCCATGCGGGGCATGTTGATGTCGCTCACCACCATGTCGATGTCGGGTTCGCGGGCGAGGACCTCGAGGGCCTCGACCCCGTCGTGGGCGAAAAGGAAGGTCAGCCGCCCGTCCCGGATCTGGCGCCGGAAGCGCTGCGTGACGAGGGTCTCGAGGTCGGGCTCGTCGTCGACGATCAGGATCCGGGGCATCGCCATGGCTCAGGCCCCCGCCGCGGGCGCGCGCCCGACCCGCGCCTCGATCTCGGCGCGCAGGATCGAGAAGTCGAGCGGCTTGGTGAGGAGCCCGTCGGCGCCCCGTTCGAGCGCCACCCGGCGGGTGTCCGCGTCCCCATAGGCGGTGATCATCAGCACCGGCAGATCCGGGCGCTCGGCCTTGATCCGCGGCAGGAGGTCGAGCCCGCTCATGCCCGGCATGTTGATGTCCGAGACGAGGAGGATCAGGGGGTCGCCCTCCCCCTCGCTCATCTTGCGCAGGGCCTCGTCCGCGGAGAGGGCGAATTCGAGCACGAAGCGGCCCTCGCGCAGCTCGCGCCGGAACTGCTGCCGGAACAGCATCTCCACGTCGCTCTCGTCGTCGACGACCAGGATCCGGACGGTCACGAGGCGGCCCTCCTCGGCTTGGCCGTGGCCG
>DATLFZ010000060.1:0-3610 GCA_035540795.1 Beijerinckiaceae bacterium
GGCGATGCACGAATGCGACCTGATGATCAACATCGGGGCGCGCTTCGACGACCGCATCACCGGGCGGCTCGACGCCTTCTCCCCCTACTCGAAGAAGATCCACGTCGACATCGACCCGTCCTCGATCAACAAGAACGTCAAGG
Organism: Beijerinckiaceae bacterium; assembly: GCA_035540795.1. Lineage (GTDB taxonomy): Bacteria > Pseudomonadota > Alphaproteobacteria > Rhizobiales > Beijerinckiaceae > JAJKJG01. The sequence goes on from DATLFZ010000060.1 coordinate 144, forward strand.
CCGAGGTCGGCATCGTCGGCGATTGCGGCGCCGTGCTCGAGGACCTGCTCGCGGGGTGGAAGGCGGGCAGGCCCGCCGTGGACAAGGTCTCGCTCGAGGAATGGTGGGGCAAGATCGCCGGCTGGCGCGCCCGCAACTGCCTGAGCTACCGGCCGTCGAAGGAGACGATCAAGCCGCAATACGCCGTGCAGCGGCTCTACGAGCTCACCAAGGACCGGGAGACCTACGTCACCACCGAGGTCGGCCAGCACCAGATGTGGGCGGCGCAGTACTACCGCTTCGAGGAGCCGAACCGCTGGATGACGAGCGGCGGCCTCGGCACGATGGGCTACGGCCTGCCGGCGGCGATCGGCGTGCAGCTCGCCCATCCGGGCGCGCTCGTCGTCGACATCGCCGGCGAGGCCTCGATCCTCATGAACATGCAGGAGATGTCGACCGCCGCGCAGTACCGGCTGCCGGTCAAGATCTTCATCCTCAACAACGAGTACATGGGCATGGTGCGCCAGTGGCAGGAGCTCCTGCACGGCGGGCGCTACTCGGAGAGCTACTCGGCCTCGCTGCCGGACTTCGTCAAGCTCGCCGAGGCCTACGGCGCCGTCGGCATCCGCTGCGCCGATCCGGCCGATCTCGACGACGCCATCCGCGAGATGATCGGCGTCGACCGGCCGGTCATCTTCGACTGCGTCGTCGACAAGCACGAGAACTGTTTTCCGATGATCCCGTCGGGCAAGGCCCACAACGAGATGCTCCTCAACGACTATCTCGGCGAGACCGATATCGGCTCCGTCATCGACGAGAAGGGCAAGATGCTGGTGTGAGGCGAACCCCCTCTCCCGTCCGGGAGAGGGGGGCGCTCCATCTCTCGCCGTCATGCCAATGACCACGGCTTTGAATTGGAGCGTCCCGCAGGGATGCCCGAGAATGAGACTCCGCGTCTGACCCCCGGAGCCGCCGATGCCCACTCTCGTGATCGCCAACAAGTGCCACTCGTCCTGGTCGATGCGGCCGTGGCTTCTGATGAAGCATTTCGGCATCCCGTTCGAGGAGGTGCTGATCCCCTTCGCCACGCCGATGAACAGCCCGGACTGGACGGCGCAGGTGCGCCGCTACTCCCCGGCCGGGAAGGTGCCGGTGCTCGTCGACCGGGACGTGGCGGTGTGGGAATCGCTGGCCATCGTCGAGTACCTCGCCGACGAGCACCCCGACCTGCCGATCTGGCCCCGGGAGCGGGCCGCCCGGGCCCTCGCCCGCGCGATCGCCTCCGAGATGCACGCCGGCTTCTCGGCCCTGCGCTCCGCCTGCCCCATGAACCTCGGCAAGCGCTATCCGGCCCGCGACCGCGGCCCGGCGGTGGCGAAGGACGTGGCGCGGGTCTGCGAGATCTGGCGCACCACCCGCGAGCGGTTCGGCCGGGGCGGGCCGTTCCTGTTCGGCGCTTTCTGCGCCGCGGACGCGATGTACGCGCCGGTCGTCACACGCTTCCACACCTACTCCCTGCCCGCGGACGAGGCCGGCCGCGCCTACATGGACGCGGTCATGGCCCTGCCGGCCTTCCGGGAATGGCGCGAGGCCGGCCTCGCCGAGACCTGGATCGTGCCGGAGGACGAGGTCGACGAGGAGCCGATCGAGGTTTATCGCCGGATCGCCGCGCCGGCATGATATGAGGCGGAAAGGCCCGAGATGAACGCGATGAACACCCACTACCCCGACCCGACCCGCATCGAGTCGACCAACCGGCACACGCTCGCCGTGATCGTCGACAACGAGCCCGGCGTGCTCGCCCGCATCGCCGGCCTGTTCTCGGGCCGCGGCTACAACATCGAGAGCCTGACCGTCTCCGAGACCGAGCACCAGAAGCACATCTCGCGCATCACCATCGTCACCGCCGGGACGAACGCGGTGATCGAGCAGATCAAGAGCCAGCTCGAGCGGCTCGTCCCCGTGCACAAGGTCGTAGACCTGACCGTGGACGGAGAGGCGATCGAGCGCGAGCTGTGCCTCGTCAAGGTCGCCGGGCGCGGCGAGCACCGGGTCGAGGCGCTCCGCCTCGCCTCCGCCTTCGGCGCCCGCACCCTCGACGCCACCCTCGATTCCTTCGTGTTCGAGCTCACCGGCGCCACCGAGGAGATCGAGCGCTTCATCGCCCTGATGGCCGCCGTCGGCCTCGTCGAGGTGTCCCGCACCGGCATCGCCGCCATGAGCCGCGGCCCGCAGGGGATGCAGCCCGCCGAATGACCGAGCTGACGCTGCGGCCGGCGGCCCCCGGCGAAGGCGCCGTCGTCCTCGACCTCGTGCGCGAACTCGCCGATTACGAGCGCCTCGCCCACGAGGTCGACGCGACGCCGGAGAGCTTCGAGCGCGCCCTGTTCGGCCCGAACCCGCGCGCCTTCTGCGAGCTCGCCTTCTGGGGCGGGGAGGCGGCCGGGTTCGCGCTCTGGTTCTACAGCTTCTCCACCTTCCGCGGCCGGCACGGCATCTACCTCGAGGACCTGTTCGTGCGGCCCGCCCTGCGTGGCCGGGGCATCGGCCGGGCTCTGCTCGCCCGCCTCGCCCGGCGCTGCCGCGACGAGGGCCTGCCGCGGCTCGAATGGTCCGTGCTCGACTGGAACGAGCCGGCGCTCGCCTTCTACCGCGGCCTCGGCGCCGTGCCGATGGAGGGCTGGACGGTCCAGCGCCTGCCCGGCAACGCCCTCGAGCGGCTCGGAGCCGCCCCGTGATCCGCCTCGGCATCGTCGCGGCGCTCGCCGACAACGGCGTCATCGGGCGCGACAACAAGCTCGTCTGGCGGCTCAAGACCGACCTGCGGCGCTTCCGCGACCTGACCTGGGGCAAGCCCATCCTCATGGGCCGCAAGACCTACGAGTCGATCGGAAAGCCCCTCCCCGGCCGGCGCACCCTCGTCCTCACCCGCGACCGGAGCTTCTCGGCGCCCGGCGTGGACGTCGCCCATTCCTGGCCGGATGCGCTGGCCGCCGGCCGCCGCACGGCCGTTCAGATGGGGGTTTCGGAACTGATGGTCGTCGGTGGCGCCGAAATCTACGCGCTCGCCCTGCCGGAGGCCGACCGCCTCCACCTGACGCAAGTCCACGCCGCTCCGGAGGGCGACGCCCTCTTCCCCGATTTCGACCGCCGCGAATGGCGCGAGGTCCGGCGCGAGCCGCGGGAGCCAGGCCCGGACGACGAATACCGCTTTACCTTCGTGGATTTGGAGCGGCGGCCCCCGGTCGCATCCTGTTGACGCACCTGCGCGGTCGCACCACCTGCGAGCCTTGACAGCCGGGTCGCCCGCAACGGACAACCCGACCATCCATGATAAGATAAAAACCGGGCTGACCGGGAAAGGGACAGGCAGATGCCTTGGAGCAACCAGAGCGGCGGCCCCTGGGGCCAGCGCGGATCGAAGGGGGGCGGCCCCTGGGGAGCCGGCCCGTCCGGCGGCGGGGGCGGCGGCGCCCCGCCCGATCTCG
>DATLFZ010000061.1:0-4504 GCA_035540795.1 Beijerinckiaceae bacterium
GCGGCTCGTCTCCCGCGAGGGCGACCTGTGGCGCTGGGACGGCTTTTCGGCCGCGGCCGAGGCCCCGAGCGCCGCCGCCCGCCGCCTCGCCGAGAAGAACCGCCTCGGCGAGGTCGAGGCCGCGGCCGCCGCCGCCCGCAAATCCGCCGAGGCGCGCCGGGGCGAGGCCGAGGCGGCGCAGGCGGCCGCCCGCGCCGCCGCGACCGAGGAGTCGGCCGCCCTCGACGCCGGCCGCGCCGCCCGGCGCGCCCTCGACGAGGCCCGGGAGCGTCTGGCGCAGGCCGAGCGGCGCGAGGCGGAGGCCGCCTCCAGGCGCTCCGCCCTCGAAGAAGCCGCCGGGCGCCTCGCCGCGAGCGAGACCGAGAGCCGGGAGCGGGCCGAGGCCGCCGCCCGTGAGCTCGCGGAACTCGCGCCGCCGCCGGAACTCGAGACGGGCCTCTCGGCCGTGCGCGCCCGGGTCGCCGAGCGCCGGGCGCTGGCGTCGGAGGCCCGCGCGGCGCTTCAGACCCTCCTGCGCGAGGCCGAGATGGCGCAGCGCCGCCGGGCCGCCATCGCCGCCGACGTGGAGCGGTGGAGCGAGCGCCGCGCCCGCGCCGCCGCCGCGGCGGCCGAGCTCGCCGCCCGCCTCGACGGCCTGCGCGGCGAGCACAAGACTCTGGCCGAGGCCCCCGACGCCTTCGTGCACCGCCGCCGCGGCCTCGCGGCCCAGATCGAGGAGGCGGAGAAGAAGCGCGGCGCGGCCGCCGACCGCCTCGCGGAAGGGGAGACCGCCCAGGCCGAGGGCGACCGGCGCGCCCGCGCCGCCCTCGAGGCCCTGTCCGCGGCCCGGGAGGCCCGGGCCGGCTCGCAGGCCCGTGCCGAAGCAGCCGCGGCCCGCGTCGCCGAGATCGCCCGCACCATCGCGGACGACCTCGACACCACCCCGGGCGGGCTCATGGACCTCGCCGGCCTCAAGCCGGGCGCGGCGCCGGACCCGGCCGCGAGCGAGGCGAAGCTCGCGGCCCTCAAGGCGGACCGGGAGCGGCTCGGCGCCGTCAACCTGCGCGCCGAGGAGGAGCTCGCCGAGATCGAGGGCAAGCGCGACGCCCTCGTCGCCGAGCGCGACGACCTCGTCGAGGCGATCAAGCGCCTGCGCCAGGCCATCGCGAGCCTCAACCGGGAAGGCCGCGAGCGGCTGCTCGCCGCGTTCGACGTGGTCAACGGCCATTTCCAGCGGCTCTTCACCACCCTTTTCGGGGGCGGCACGGCCGAGCTGACCCTGGTCGATTCCGACGATCCGCTGGAAGCCGGGCTCGAGATCCTGGCCCGCCCGCCCGGCAAGAAGCCGCAGACGATGACGCTCCTCTCGGGCGGCGAGCAGGCGCTCACGGCCACCGCGCTCATCTTCGCCGTGTTCCTCACCAACCCGTCGCCGATCTGCGTCCTCGACGAGGTCGACGCGCCCCTCGACGACGCCAATGTGGAACGCTACTGCGACCTCCTCGACGACATGGTGCGCCGGACCGAGACCCGCTTCGTGGTGATCACCCATAACCCGATCACCATGGCGCGGATGGACCGCCTGTTCGGGGTCACCATGGCCGAGCGCGGCGTCTCCCAGCTCGTCTCGGTCGACCTGCAGCAGGCCGAGCGCTTCCTCGAGGCGGTCTGACCGCCAAGAGCCCCCTACCAAAGTAGAAGAGGCTGAAACACAACCCAAAGTGGACCGGACCGGGAAATCGGCCTAGCTTGGCCGCGCCGACGCAACGGCATTCTCGGGTACGATGCGTAATTCGAATCTCGGTTGGGTTGAGAAGGCGATGATCGCGGTCGTCCTTCTCACGGCGCTCGCGGTGATGGCCTTCGTCGCCGCGCCCCGCCTCGGACTTTGGTGAGGCTTCCGTGCCGCGAACCTGAACCCCTGGCGAGATATTCTGAACGTTTGTTCAGGTTCACGATCGCAGGACCGGGGCCGGTGCGTCCTCCCCGAGGCTGCGCCGGCCTTCGTCGACGAGCCGGTCGGAGGCGGCTTCGAGCTCCCGCTTGAGCCGGGCGTAGAACACGTCCCGCGGCAGGCCGGGCGGGATCGGCTCCAGGAACTCCACCACGATCGTCCCCGGGCGGCGCCGGAAGCTGCGGCGCGGCCAGTACAGGCCCGAATTCAGCGCCACCGGCACGCAGGGGACGTCGAGGGAGCCGTACAGGTGGGCCACCCCGAACTTGTAGGCCGGCTCGGCGCCGGGGGCGCGCCGCGTCCCCTCCGGGAAGATGATGATCTGCCGGCCCCGCTCCGCCTCCTCCCGGGCGCGCCGGTTCATGAGGGTGAGGGCGGAGGCGCCGGCGCGTCGGTCGATCGGCACCATGCTGGCCTTCGCCTGGTACCAGCCGAAGAACGGGATCCACATGAGCTCGCGCTTGAGCACGAAGGCGGGGTCGTCGAGCACCGTGACTAGGGCGAAGGTCTCCCAGACGGATTGGTGCTTGGCCGCGATCAGGAGACCGCCCGGCGGGATCCGCTCGAGGCCGCGGAACTCGACCCGCGTGCCGGCGATGACCTTCAGGAGCCACAGGGACGACGCCGACCAGGCCTGCGCCACGCGCATGAAGGCCTTTCGCGGGATCAGGAAAGACGGGATGCAGACCAGCATCCACGCGACGAGGTTCAGGTAGAAGGCGGCGTTGAAGAGGAACGAGCGCAGGGCGAGCATCGGGATCCCGGGGTCGGCCGTGCCCGTTTAGGCGCAAGCGCGCCCGCCCGCCAAGGGTTCAGCGGTGCCGATCCTGCGCCACCCGCACCGGCTCGCCGCGCCCGATCAGGACCGCGGCCCGGGACCGCTCCGGATCCCGCTCGAAACGGGTCCGCAACCATACGATCAGAAACTTGGCGTATTCCGACGCGAGCAGGCGCGCGGTGCCCGGGCTGCGCCACCAGCCGTCGATCTGGACGGCGTCGCTGACGACCGCGTGGGGCACCTTGGTGACCGCGGGGAGCGCGTTCTCGAACTCCACGAGGGTGCGGGGCATGTGGTAGCTCGACGTCACGACGATGACCGAGTCGAAGCTGTGGTCGCGCAGCCAGCGCCGGGTCTCGATGGCGTTGCCGATGGTGTTGCGCGCCCGGTAGTCGAGATCGACGCAGCAGGCGAACAGCTCCTTCTGGCCCGGGTTCGAGCGGGCGATCTCCTCCCGCGTGGTGCGCTCGTTCACCCCCGTGATCAGGAGGCGGCCAGCATAGCCCTTGGCCAGGAGTTCGACCGCGTCGGAGACCCGCTGCGAGCCGCCGGTCAGGACGACCATGGCGTCGGCCCGCGCCACCGGCGTGCGCTCGTAGCGCTCGATCGCCCCGACGAAGGCGACGAAACCGGCGAAGGCCGCGACGGCGACGGCCGCGACCGCCAGCACGGCGGCCTTGAGGAGGAGCGTCAAAACCGATGCGCGCGGGCGGCTCCGCGCCGGCTTCGCGGCGTCCTGCCAGCCCCATCCGACGATCTCGGTCGCCTCGCTCGCGCCCGGCATGCCCCGTTTCCGCCCGGTCATCGCCTCCGACCATACTGCCGAATGCGGCATGGGAAGGGCAATCCGCACCGGCGAGGAATCAACTCCCGCCCCCCAGGAATCGTCGCACCGCCACCCGCGAGGCGAGTCCGGTGACGACGGACACGACGGCGGCGACCGCCGCGATGCTGGCGTAGCCGGCGAGCCCGAGGCGGACGTCGCCGAACAGCGCCTCGATCTGGTCGCCGGCGGGGCGGCCCTGCCATCCGCCCACGCCGGCCGAGAAGGCGGCGATGAGGAGGATGGCGGCGAGGCTGCCGACGCCGCCGCCCTTGAGCCCGAGAACGAAGAAGCGGCGCTGGAACTCGCGGGCGATGTAGTCGTCCTCCGCACCGACGTAGTGCAGCACCTCGACCACGTCCCGGTTGCCCGCCATGGCGCCGCGGGTCGCGAAGGCCACCGCCAGCGCGGTCGCCAGGAGCACGAGCGCGACCACGCCGAGGGCGATGGCGACCACGGTGTTGGCCATGGCGGCGAGACGGGCGAGCCACAGGCCGTGGTCGTCGAGCACCGCGCCGGGGACGGCCTCGGCGAGGCGCCGGCGCAGGCCGTCGAAATCGGGCAGCCGGCCGCCGCCGCGTTCGAGCACGATCAGCCGCGGCACCGGCAGCTCGGCGAGATCGAGGCCGGCGCCGAGCCAAGGTTCCAGCAGGCGCTCGGATTCGGCCTTCGACAGGACCCGCACTCCCGAAATGCCCGGCGTCGCGCGGGCGAGCGCGGCGGCGCGGGCCACGTCCGCCTCGAGGTCGCGTTGGGCGCTCGGCTTGACCTGGATCGTCATCTCCCGGGCGACGGAGGCCCGCCACTGGGCCGAGCTCGCGCCGACGAGCTGCGCGGCGCCCGTCGCGAGGGCGGCGAGGAAGGTGAGGATCGCGATCACCGCGACGAGGGCCCGGCTCGCCGCCGAGTCGACCGGGACCAGCGGCGCGCCGCGCCGGATCGTCGCCGGGACCGGCGGTTCCGGTTGGGC
>DATLFZ010000062.1:0-4174 GCA_035540795.1 Beijerinckiaceae bacterium
GACGCGGGGCGGGCGGAGGCAACGCCGTGAGCGGGAACCCGCTCTCGACCGGGACGCGTTGAGCGGCATGATCATCGGCATCGGCTCGGACCTGTGCGACATTTCGCGCATCGAGCGCGTGCTCGCCCGCTTCGGCGAGCGCTTCACGCACCGCGTCTTCACGGAAGGCGAGCGGGTCAAGAGCGACCGCCGCGCCGCCCGGGCCGCCTCCTATGCCCGCCGCTTCGCCGCCAAGGAGGCCTGCGCCAAGGCGCTCGGCACCGGCATGAACCTCGGGGTGTTCTGGCGCGACATGGAGGTGGTCAACCTGCCCGGCGGGCGCCCGACCATGCGCCTCACCGGCGGCGCGCTCGCCCGCCTGCGCGCGATGACGCCGCCCGGCCACGAGGCGGTGGTCCACGTGTCGCTGACCGACGATCCTCCCGTCGCACAGGCTTTCGTGGTGATCGAGGCGCGCCTAACTGAGTAGGCCGGCGTCCGCCGGGCCTCCTCGCGTTGCGGCTCGCGGGGTCATGGTCTAGACCCGCCGAACCGTCCGGAGACGAGGAATGGACAGCGTGCGCGCGAGCGGCAAGGTCAAGAAGCAGGAAGGCGGGTTCCTGGAGACCGTGAAGGTCATCATCCAGGCGCTCCTGATCGCGCTCGTCGTGCGCACCCTGTTCTTCCAGCCGTTCAACATCCCGTCTGGCTCGCTCATTCCGACGCTCCTGGTCGGCGACTACCTCTTCGTCTCCAAGTACTCCTACGGCTATTCCAAGCATTCGCTGCCGTTCAGCCCGCCGGTGTTCTCCGGCCGGATCTGGGCGGCGGAACCGCAGCGCGGCGACATCGCCGTGTTCAAGCTGCCGAAGGACAACTCGACCGACTACATCAAGCGCGTGATCGGCCTGCCCGGCGACCGGGTCCAGGTCGTCGAGGGCATCCTGCAGATCAACGGCACCCCGGTGAAGCGGGAGCGGGTCGAGGATTTCCGCACCGACGACGCCTTCGGCCGGCCGATCAACGTCGCCCGCTACCGCGAGACCCTGCCCAACGGGCGCAGCCACTACATCATCGAGCGCGAGGGCGACCGCGGCTTCTGGGACAACACCTACGTCTACACGGTCCCGCCCGGCCACTTCTTCATGATGGGCGACAACCGGGACAACTCGACCGATTCCCGCGACGAGGCCAACGTGGGCATGGTGCCGTTCGAGAACTTCGTCGGCCGGGCCGAGATCATCTTCTTCTCGGTGCGCGAGGATTCGGCCGCGTGGCGCTTCTGGGAATGGCCCTGGACCGTGCGCTGGGGACGCCTGTTCAACCCGATCCGCTGAGCCCATGGCCCGGGCCCGGAAGGACGTCGCCGCGCTCGAGGGGCGGCTCGGCCACAGCTTTTCCGATCCCGATCTCCTGACCCGGGCGCTGACGCATGTCAGCGTCGGCGGCGGCCCGGGCAGCTACCAGCGGCTCGAGTTCCTCGGCGACCGGGTGCTCGGCCTCGCCGTCGCCGACATGCTGGTGGCCGCCTTCCCCAAGGCGACGGAGGGCGAGCTGTCGAAGCGTCTCGCCGAACTCGTGCGCCGGGAGACGTGCGCCGCCGTGGCGCTGTCCTGGGACGTGGGCCCGTTCCTGCATCTCGGCGCCGGCGAGGCCCAGGCCGGCGGGCGGCGCAACCCCACCATTCTGGCCGACGTGTGCGAATCGGTCCTCGGCGCGGTCTTCCTCGATGCCGGCTACGACGCCGCCCGCGCCCTCGTCGAGCGCGCCTTCGCCGAACGCCTGTCCGCCCAGGCGGGCACGCCGCGCGACCCGAAGACCGCCCTGCAGGAATGGGCGCAGGGCCGGGGGCTCGCGACGCCGACCTACGGGCTCGTCGAGCGCACCGGGCCGGACCACGCGCCAGTCTTCCGGGTCGCGGCGCGTATTCCGGACCTGCCGGAGGCGGTCGGCTCGGGTCAGACCAAGCGGGCCGCGGAACAGGACGCCGCCCGCGGCTTTCTGATCCGCGAGGGGGTGTGGAGCGAGGCCGATGGCTGAGGACACGCGGGCGGGGTTCGTCGCCCTCATCGGCGCGCCGAACGCGGGCAAGTCGACGCTGCTCAACGCGCTCGTCGGCTCCAAGGTGTCGATCGTCTCGCACAAGGTGCAGACCACGCGCACCGTGATCCGCGGCATCGCCATCGAAGGCCCTTCGCAGATCGTCTTCGTCGACACGCCGGGCATCTTTCGTCCGAAGCGCCGGCTCGACCGCGCCATGGTGACGAGCGCCTGGGGCGGGGCCGGCGACGCGGACGTGGTCTGCTTCCTCCTCGACGCGCGCAAGGGAGTCGAGGAGGAGAACGAGGCGATCCTCGGCAAGCTGCCGGACCTGCGCCAGCCCCGCGTCCTGATCCTCAACAAGATCGACCTGATCGAGCGCTCGAAGCTGTTGGAGCTCGCCGCGACCCTCAACGCGCGCCTGAAGTTCGAGCACACCTTCATGGTCTCGGCCCTGACCGGGGACGGCGTCGCCGACCTGCGGCGCACGCTCGCCGCGATGATGCCGCCCGGGCCCTGGCTCTATCCCGAGGACCAGATCTCCGACGCCCCCTTGCGCATGCTCGCCGCCGAGATCACCCGGGAGAAGATCTACGAGCGCCTGCACGAGGAGCTGCCCTACCGCTCCACCGTCGAGACCGATTCCTGGCAGGAGCGGCCGGACGGATCGGTGCGGATCGAGCAGACGATCTACGTGGAGCGCGAGAGCCAGAGGAAGATCGTGCTCGGCAAGGGCGGCCAGACCATCAAGACCATCGGCCAGCTCGCCCGCAAGGAGATCGCGGAGGTCGCCGAAACCCGCGTCCACCTCTTCCTGTACGTGAAGGTGCGCGAGAACTGGGGCGACGATCCGGAGCGCTACCGCGAGATGGGGCTCGAGTTCCCGCGCGGATAGGGTTTCGCGGAGGGCCGAGGGCGTGAGAAAGGGGGAGCGATGGACGTCGCCGTTTTCAGCACGAAGCCGTTCGACCGCCGCTTCCTCGACGCGGCCAATTCCGCGCATCGGCTCGCCTATCTCGAGCCGCGCCTGACGGCCGAGACGAGCGCCCTCGCCGGAGACGCGCCGGCGATCTGCGCCTTCGTCAACGACCAGCTCGACGCGCGCTGCCTCGCGCGGCTCGCCCGGCAGGGGACGCGCCTCGTCGCCCTGCGCTGCGCCGGCTTCAACAACGTCGACCTCGCCGCCGCGCGCGACCTCGGCGTGACCGTCGCCCGCGTGCCGGCCTATTCGCCTCACGCCGTCGCCGAGCACACCGTGGCGCTGATCCTGGCGCTCAACCGCAAGATCCACCGGGCCTACAACCGGGTGCGCGAGGGCAACTTCGCCCTCGACGGCCTGCTCGGCTTCGACCTCCACGGCAAGACGGCGGGCATCGTCGGCACGGGGAAGATCGGCGAGATCGTCGCCCGCATCCTCGCCGGGTTCGGCTGCACCGTGCTCGCCTACGATCCCTTTCCCAACCCGGCCTGCGAGGCCGCCGGCGCGCGGTACGTGACCCTGCCGGAGCTCCTCGGAAGCAGCGACGTCGTCTCGCTCCACTGCCCGCTCACCCCGCAGACGCACCACCTGATCGGCAAGGAGGCCCTGTCGGGCATGAAGCGGGGCGTCATGCTGATCAACACGAGCCGGGGCGCGGTCGTCGACACGAGGGCCGTGATCCGCGCCCTCAAGGACGGCACGGTCGGCAGCCTCGGCCTCGACGTCTACGAGGAGGAGGCGGACCTGTTCTTCGAGGACCTGTCCGACACGATCGTCAGCGACGACGTGTTCGCGCGCCTCCTCACCTTCCCGAACGTGCTGATCACCGGGCACCAGGCCTTCTTCACGCAGGAGGCGCTGACCAACATCGCCGAGACGACGATCGCCAACATCACCGCGTTCGAGAAGACGGGCCGGGCGCTGCACGAGGTCTCGGTCGAGAAGGTGGCGCGCTAGTGCAGGCGGCCCTGGCGGGGCTGCCGCTCGCCGCCATCCTCGCCGCGATGATCGGCCTGCGCTGGTCGGCCGCGGCCGCCGGCGCGCTGGGCTTCGCCCTCGCCGCGGGGCTGGCGCTGACGGTCTTCGGCCTCGGCACCGTCCGCTTGGCGGAGGTCGGGCCGGCGGGGGCGCTCGGCGGCGCCCTCGCCGAGGCCGCATTCACGACGGCGACGATCC
>DATLFZ010000063.1:0-7140 GCA_035540795.1 Beijerinckiaceae bacterium
ACCGCTTCCTGGGCAAGGGCCCCCTCGCCCTGCACCGCCTCGACCGGCTCGTGCGCGGCGGCCTCATCGATCCCGCCGACCGGGACCGGCTCGAAGCCTACATGGCCCGCGAGCTGCGGGCCGAGCCCGACCTCACCTGGCTCAGCCATTCCGACGCGCGCACCGGCGCCTTTCTCGGGGTGACGCGCCGGGACGGGGTGCTCGTCGCCAACCGGGCCTCGCCGGCCCCCGTCGGCGTCCGGCGAGGCCCCCGCGCCGCGCTGGACCGACCTCTACCGCTTCGCGGAGGGGGAGTGGGGCATCTCCTCCGTCATGCGGATCGCCGCGCCGGACGGGAGCGTCGGGGTGGTCACCGCCGACTTCCACCTCGAAGTCCTCGAGGCGTTCCTCGCCGCCCTGCGGGTCGGCGGCGGCGGCCGGGCCGCGATCCTCGTGCCGCAGCTCGGGGAGGCGCACGCGGTGCTGGGCGGCTCCTCCCTGCCGCCGGCGATGGCGGCGGCCCTGAACCAGGCCCTCCTCGGGACGGCGAAGCCCGCCGGGCGCATCGTCCACGAGGACGCGAGCGGCGCCGCGATCGCCCTCGACATGCGCGCCTTCGATCTCGGCAACGGCCGCCCCTGGCTCCTCGCCGTCATGATGAGCGCCGAGGAGATCGAAGGCCCGATCCGGCGCGCCACCCGGGACACGCTCCTCGTCGCCGCCGCCTTCCTCCTGTTCGGCGTCGCGGCGGCGGCGTGGATCTCGGCGGTGATCACCCGGCCCATCCGGGCGATGAGCGAGGACCTCGCCCGGGTCGGCGAGCTCGAACTGACCGGCGCCCCGCCGCGCACCTTCATCCGCGAGCTCGACCGGATGGGGCGCTCGCTTTCGGCGATGAAGGCCGCGCTGCGCTCCTTCGCCCGCTACGTGCCGGTCGAGATCGTGCGGGGGCCCCTTCTGAGCGGCCGCGAGGCGGAGCCCGGCGGCGAGCTGCGCGACGTCACCGTGCTGTTCACGGACATCGAGGGTTTTACGCGCATCGCCGAGGCGCTCGGCCCGGAGCGCTCCATGCAGGAGCTCGCCGGCTATTTCGAGGTCCTGGAGGAGGCGGTCGCGGCCCAGGGCGGCGTGATCGACAAGTACATGGGCGACGGGGCCATGGTCCTGTTCAACGCGCCGACGCCGCTCGCCGACCACGCGGCGCGGGCCTGCGCGGCGGCGCTGCGCTTCCAGGCGGGTCTCGACGCCCTCAACCGGACCCGGGCGGCGCAGGGCCTGCCCCCGTTCCGGACCCGGATGGGCCTCGCCACGGGGCCGGCGGTCGTCGGCAACTTCGGCACCGCGCGGCGGATGGCCTACACCGCCATCGGCGACGTGGTGAACGTGGCGAGCCGGCTCGAGCCCCTCAACGACGTCTACGGCACGGGGATCCTCGCCGATGCCGGCGTCCGCGCCGCCGCGGGCGAGGGCTTCGCCTGGCGGCGGCTCGACCGGATCGCGCTCGTCGGGCGGGCCGAGCCGGTGGAGCTGTACGAACTCGTCCCGGCCGGGACCGGCGCGGCCGAGGCGCCGCGCACCCTCGGCCGGGCGGCCTGACGCACCCCTCCTACGCCGTCAGGCGCTCCTGCGGGCGCCTTTCGGCCATGTGGGCGGAGAGGCGCCGGGCGAGGGCCTCGCCGCCGTGCAGGCCGAGCTTGCCCCGCCGCCACAGGATGTCGTCGGGCTCCACCGCCCATTCGGTCGCGACGAGATACGCCACCTCCCGCTCCGTCAGACCGGCGCCGAGATCCTCGCCGAGATCGGCGAGGGAAGCGGCGGCGCCGAGGAGGCGCTCGACCCGCGTGCCGTAGGCGCGGGCGAGGCGCCGGGCGATCGGCTCCGGCAGCCAGGGCCGGCTCCGGCGCAGGTCGGAGAGGAACGCGTCGAAGTCGCGGAAGTCGCCGCCCGGGAGCGGCGCCGTGCCGGTCCAGGCGGGCTTCAGCCCCGGCAGGTGCGGGGCGAGCTTCTCGAGGGCGTGCTCCGCGAGGCGGCGGTAGGTGGTGATCTTGCCGCCGAAGATCGACAGGACGGGCGGCCGGCCGGCGCCGGCGTCGATGTCGAAGACGTAGTCCCGGGTCACCGCGGAGGGATTCGCGGCGGCGTCGTCGTAGAGCGGGCGCACGCCCGCATAGGACCAGACCACGTCGGCCGGGGCGACCGGCCGCTCGAAGAACCGGTTCACCGACTCGCACAGATACGCCGTCTCCTCCGTGCTGATCGCCACCCGGGCAGGATCGTCCTCGAACGGCACGTCGGTGGTGCCGATCAGCGTGAAATGGCGCTCGTAGGGGATGACGAAGACGATGCGCCGGTCCGGGTTCTGCAGGATGTAGGCGTGCTCGCCGTCGTAGAGCCGCGGCACCACCACGTGGCTGCCCTTGACGAGGCGCAGGGCGCCCGGCGCGTTGCGGCCGATCCCGCCGCGCAGGACTTCCTCGACCCAGGGGCCGGCGGCGTTGACGAGGATGCGGGCCCGCACGGTCTCGGGCGCCCCGCCGCGGGGCTCGATCCGCGCCTCCCACGCGTCCCCGGCGGGCCGTGCGTCGACGAACCGGCAGCGGGTGCGCACGGTGGCGCCGCGCTCGGCGGCGTCGAGGGCGTTGAGCACCACGAGCCGGCTGTCCTGGACCCAGCAATCCGCATAGGAGAAGCCGCGGGTGTAGCCCCCCTTGAGCGGCGCTCCGGCGGGATCCCGCTTCAGGTCGAGGCCGCGGGAGCCCGGCAGCTTCGAGCGCGGCGCCAGGTGGTCGTAGAGGAACAGCCCGGCCCGGATCATCCAGGTCGGGCGCAGGCTCGAATCGTGCGGCAGCACGAAGGTGAGCGGCCAGGCGATGTGCGGCGCGATCGACAGCAGCACCTCGCGCTCGGCGAGCGCCTCGCGCACGAGCCGGAACTCGTAATGCTCGAGGTAGCGCAGGCCGCCGTGGATCAGCTTCGAGGAGGCGGAGGAGGTGGCGCCGGCGAGGTCGTCCTTCTCGACGAGCATCACCGAGAGGCCGCGCCCGGCGGCGTCGCGGGCGATGCCGGCGCCGTTGATCCCCCCGCCGACGATGAGGAGATCGAACATCACAGGACCCGGGAGCGGATCGTGGTCACCAGCATCTCGGTCAGGATCACCACGACGAAGATCGTGAGCAGGACCACGGCGACCTGGTCCCAGTAGAGGAGGTTGAGGGCCGTATCGAGGGCGACGCCGATGCCGCCGGCGCCGACGAGCCCGAGCACGGCCGATTCGCGGATGTTGATGTCCCAGCGGAACAGCGCGATCGAGTAGAAGGCGGGGCGGGCCTGGGGCCAGTAGCCGAGAAGGATGGTCGAGCTCTTCGGCGCGCCGGCGGCGGTGAGCGCCTCGATGGACCCGCGGTTCGCCTCCTCCAGCGCCTCCGCGAACAGCTTTCCGGCGAAGCCGATCGAGCGGAAGGCGATGGCGAGGGTGCCTGCGAGGGGGCCGGGACCGAACACCGCCACGAACAGGAGCGCCCAGACGAGCGAGTTCACCGAGCGCGACGTCACCAGGATGAACTTGGCCAGGAGGTTCAGCGCCGGGCTCGGGGTGACGTTGCGGGCGGCGAGGAAGCCGACCGGCACCGCCATGATCAGCGCCAGGATGGTGCCGAGGGTGGCGATGTGGAGCGTCTCGATCAGCGCGTCGAGCGTCGGGCGCAGATAGGCCCAGTCCATCGGCCACATGCGCGTGACGAGGTCGCGCATCTGCGCCGGCGCGTCGTAGAGGAATTCCGGGATGATCTCGATGGTGCGCAGCGAGATCACCACCGCCACGGCGGTGGCGAGATAGAACGCGTAGCGGGCGAGGCGCTGCCCCGGCGTGAACCGGTGCCATTCCCGGTCGAGGCGCTCGGCGACGCTCACTGGAACACCTTGCGCGCCCAGCCGGACACGATCTCGGCGAGCATGATCAGGCTCACGATGACGATCAGGATCGCCAGCACGAAGTCGAAGTCGAAGCGCTGGTAGGCGGTGAACAGGGTCGCGCCGATGCCGCCCCCGCCCACGATGCAGACCATGGTCGAGTTCCGCAGGTTGGAATCGAGCTGGTAGGTGGCGAAGCCGATGAACCGGGGCAGGACCTGCGGCTGCACCGCCATGATCAGCACGTTGGCGAAGCCCGCCCCGGTCGCGCGCACCGCCTCGACCTGCTTGAGCGAGATCTCCTCGATCGCCTCCGCGAACAGCTTCGAGATGAAGCCGATCGAGGCGACCACCAGCGCCATGACGCCGGCGAGCGCGCCGAAGCCGATCGCCTTCACGAACAGGATCGCGACGATGATCGGGTGGAACGACCGGCACAGCGCGATGAAGGTACGCATCGGCCATGTGATCCACGGCGGCATCAGGTTGCGGGCGGCGAGGAGCCCGATCGGAAGGGCGAGGAGCACCCCGAGGAAGGTCGCGATGATGGCGATCTGGATGCTCTCGACGATGCCCTGGACGAGGAGGCCCCAGCGCTCGAAGTTCGGCGGGAACATGCGGGCGAGGAAGCGGCCGCCGTGGTCGAGCCCGGCCACGAACCGGTCCCAGCCGAAGCCGAGGGTCGAGCCGGCGTAGAGGACGTAGAGGAGGAGGAGCGCCCAGCCGATCCGGGCCGGCCAGTTGGCCTCGAAGGGGCGCCGGCGGGCGGGGGTCATTCGAGCCAGCTCTCGCCGCCGTAGATGCGCTTGAGATGGGCGTCGGTGAGCCCGCCGGGCGGGCCGTCATAGACCACCTCGCCGCCGGTCATGCCGATGATGCGGCCCGCGAAGCGGCGCCCGAGCTCGACGTTGTGGATGTTGACGACGACGGGGATGTCGCGCTCGCCCGCGAGCCCGGCGAGAAGCTCCATGATCTCGACCGAGGTCTTGGGGTCCAGCGACGAGGTCGGCTCGTCGGCGAGGATCAGGTCCGGCTCCTGCATCACCGCCCGGGCGATGCCGACCCGCTGGCGCTGCCCGCCCGAGAGGGCGTCGGCGCGGCGGGTGGCGAAGCCGTCGAGACCGACCGCCTCGAGCAGGGCGAAGGCCCGGTCGATGTCCCCTTGCGGGAAGGCGCGCAGCCAGGCGCGCCAGGGCGCCACGTAGCCGAGCCGGCCGCACAGGAGGTT
The DNA here is from genome assembly GCA_035540795.1 of Beijerinckiaceae bacterium. Classification (GTDB taxonomy): domain Bacteria; phylum Pseudomonadota; class Alphaproteobacteria; order Rhizobiales; family Beijerinckiaceae; genus JAJKJG01. The sequence continues at coordinate 5,117 of DATLFZ010000063.1, forward strand.
CTCCATCACGGTCAGCCGCTCGACGAGGTTGTACTCCTGAAACACCATGCCGATGCGCCGGCGGGCCTGGCGCAGCGCGCTGCCGGACAGCTTCGCCAGGTCCTGGCCCTGGAACAGGATCTCGCCGGCGGTCGGATCGACGAGCCGGTTGATGCAGCGGATGAGCGTGCTCTTGCCGGTGCCGGAGGGGCCGATGATGGCCGTCACCCCGCGCCCGGCGATGTCGAGGTTGATGTCGCGCAGGACCGGGACCCCGGCGCGGTACTCCTTGCGCAGGCCCCGGATGTGCAGAGAGCGAGGATCGACCTCGCTCTCCGCGATCATGGCTGGAACAGCCTGCATCAGTTCTTCTTCTGCTGGGCTTCGAGCTTCTTGCGCGCGGCCTCGGCCTCGCGGGCGGCCTCCTTCTCGTAGGCGGCCTTGTTGTAGGGCGTGCCGGATTCCTCGGCGACCTTGCGCACCACCGCCCAGTCCTTCTGGTAGGTGATCGGGAAGAAGCGGTCGTCGCCGTTGAACTCCTTCGTCATCTCCGGGGTGAACCGGAAGTCGTAGAAGCACTGGCGGATTTTTTGGGCCAGGTCCGGCTTCAGGTCGTGCGCGTGGGCGAAGGACGAGGTCGGGAAGGTCTGGCTCTTGTAGATGACCCGGTACTCGTCGGCCTTGATCGTGCCGCGCACGGTCATGCGCTCGAACACGTCGGAAGCGACCGGGGCCGCGTCGTAGTCGCCGGCGCGCACGCCGAGGGCCGACTTGTCATGGCCGCCGGAGAAGACCGGGGTGTAGTCCTTGCCCGGAACCAGGCCCTGCTCGGGGAACAGCACCAGCGGCGCGAGGTGGCCCGAGTTCGAGGACGGAGCGGTGTGGGCGACCTTCTTGCCCTTGAGATCCGCGAGCTTCTGGAAGGGGCTGTCGGCCCGGACCAGCATGAACAGCTGGTAGCCGCGAACCTGCTCGGCCGTGCCCTTGGCCGCGAACGGCACCGCCCCTGCCATGTTCACGGCGAAGCCGGTCGGGCCGGTCGAGAAGCCGGCGATGTGCAGGCGGCCCGAGCGCATGGCCTCGATCTGGGCCGAGTTCGACTGCACCGGGTGGTACACGACCCGCTTGCCCGTGCACTGGCCGAGGTAGTCGGTGAACGGCTTGAAGATGTTCTGGTAGACCGCCGGGTCCTCGACCGGGGTGTAGGCGAAGATGAGGGTCGAGGGATCGCGGTGCTTCGAGGGATCGGTCGGGGGGTCGGCGACGAGGTCGCCGGTGCGGTCGCAATAGATCTCGTCGAGCTGGCCGCGGTTCGGGCAGGGCTCCTGCGCGAAGGCGGGGAGCGCCCCGAGCAGCGTCGCCGCCGCCATGGCGCCCATCAGGGTCGTAATCCGTCTCATGTCTCCTCCCTTTCTTGGTCGACTTCGGTCAGGCCGCGCGGCGGCCCTCCCGCCCTTCGAGAAGCAGCCGCGCGAGTTCCACGAACCCCGCACCCGATCGCCCCTCTGTGACGTACCGGGGGAGACGGCGGATGCGTGCGGCGGCTTCGGCCACGTTAGCGACCCCGACCGAGAGGGGGAAGGCCGCGAACATCGGTTCGTCGTTCGGCGAATCGCCGACGAATAGGACCCGCTCGGCCTGCGCCGCCTCGTCGAGTCCGAATTCGTCGCGCAGGAGGGCGCGGGTCATCGACAGCTTGTCGTAGGCGCCGAACCAGCCGTTGACGTGGATCGAGCTGACCTTGGCGACCGCGCCGGCCTCCTCGAACGCGCGCACGATGGTGTCGATCGCCGCCTCGGACAGGGGCTCCACGTCCTCGCGGAAATCGATCGCGAGGTCGGCGACGCGATACGCCTGGTCGGCGGCGAGCGCCGCCCCGGGCACCGCGGAAAGGATTTTGTGCGCGAGCGCGTCGAGCTTGCCGCGGGCCTGCGCCCGCTCGGCGTCGCTGGCCCAGAAGCGGCGGATCATCCGGCGGGCGGCGTGGTCGTAGCGGAAGAAGAAGGCGCCGTTCTCGCCGACCACCGCGTCGACCGGCCAGAACC
>DATLFZ010000064.1:0-2424 GCA_035540795.1 Beijerinckiaceae bacterium
CGCGAAGCGCCGGCCTCCCGCCCCTGCCCCGGGCGTAGCGCGGGCCCACCACTCGCCTCGTGGCCGGCGCGGGCGGCTTCGGCGTCGAGGGCTTCGGCGACCGAGGGCGGGAGGGGGATGGCGGTGCGTTCGCGCTCGGCGCGCGTGCGGGATTCCCGTTCGCCGGGCATCAGGATCTCGCCGAAGCCGTCCGCACGGGGCTGGGCCTTCAGGGTCCGCACGAGGTGGTCCATGCGGGCCAAGAAGTCCTCGCGGGAGACGAACAGGTCGGGGCGGAAGGCGAGAAAGAGGTGGCCCACGTCCTGCGGCCGGTCGAAATCCTTGTGCGGGTTGCCGACGGCGCCGGCGAAGGCCGCCCCGGACAGGACCCCGCCGAAGATGTCCATGAGGAGGGACAGGGCGGCCCCCTTCACGCCGCCGAAGGGGAGCATGGTGCCGCCCGCGATGAGCGCGCGGGGATCGGTCGTCGGGCGGCCCTCTCCATCGAGGGCGAGGCCGGGCGGCAGGGCGGCCCCGGTCTGCGCCGCCACGTAGACGTTGCCGCGGGCGAGCACGCTCATGGCCATGTCGAGGACGAACGGGTGCTCCGTGCCGGCCGGCACCCCGACCGCGAGCGGGCTCGTGCCGAGGAGCGGCGCCCGCCCGCCCCAGGGCGGCAGCGCCGGCGAGGCGTTGGTGAACGCGACCCCGACGAGGCCGGCCTCGATCGCCTGGAGGACGTAGGCGGCGGCCATGCCGTAATGGCCGCTGCGCTTCACCGAGACGAGGGCGAGGCCGGTCTCCCGGGCAAGCGCGATTGCCTCGCCCATGGCGAAGCGGCCGACGACCGCGCCCATGGCGTCACCCCCGTCGACGTGGAGGGCCGAATGGGCGACCCGGCGCGCCCGCGGCTCTGTATCGAGGGCCACGGTCCCGGCGCGGATCCGCTCGAGGTAGGTCGGCACGCGGAACACGCCGTGGGTGTCGACCCCGCGCAGGTTCGCGAGCACCAGGACCTCCGCCACGGTGGCGGCATGGTCCCGCCTCAGCCCGGCGGCGGCAAAGAGGTCGGCCGCGAAGGCGCGTAGCGCGCCGGCCGGGACGAACACGGAATCCATTGGCCCGGCGCCTAGCGGAGGCTCACGCGGGGGCCCCGCTCGAGGGCCGCGGCGGCGTCCACGATCCCGGCCCCGACCCGCTCGGGATCACCGCCGGCGAGGCTGCGCGCGCCGTCCCGCAGCAGGGCGCGCGCCTCCTCCGGCGAGAGGTTCGGCCGGCGCGCGGCGGCGAGCGCGAGCACGCCCGCGACATGCGCGGCGGCGATCGACGTGCCGGAGGACTGGCCGTAGCCGCCGCCGGGAGCGGCGACGAGGACGTCCACCCCGGGGGCCGCCACGGCCACATGCCGGCCGCGGCTCGCCCGGGCGTAGGGCCGGTCGGCGGCGTCCGTCGCCGAGACGGCGATTACGTTCGGATCCGCGGCGGGATAGAGGGGCCGCGCATCGCCCCGGTTGCCGGCCGCCGCGACCAGGATCATGCCCTCCGCCCGGGCCCGCGCCACGCCGCGCCCGAGGAGCGGATCGTGCGGGCCGGCGAAACTGAGGCTCGCGATCTTGGCCCGGGCGCCGTGGGCCCGGTCGAGGGCCTTCAGGACCTGGAGGGAACTGCTCGACGCCTCCGCGCCCGCCGCGCCCGCGAAGGCCGCGATGGCGAGGAGGCGCGCCTCCGGCGACGCGCCGAGGAGCTTGCCGCGGGCGAGGATCGCCCCCGCCATGGCCGTGCCGTGCGGGTGGGGACGGGCCTGCGGGCCGAGCTCGACCACTTCGGTCGCCGCGGCGGCGAATTCCGGGTGGCCCTCGTCCATGCGGGAATCGATCAGGGCCACGAGCACGCCGCTCCCCTTGCTCAGCCGGTGGGCCTCGCGCAGACGCAGCTTGGCGACGGCGTACTGGATCTCGTCGGCCGCCTTCGACGCGCCCTGCTGGAGCGTGAAGACGAAGTTCGGCTGCGCGGCCGCGACGCCCCTGTCCCGTTGCAGGGCCCGTACCACTGCGGCGACGGGGCGCGCGTCGGCGATTCGCAGCCGATGGACCGGGCCGACGAGCGTCAGGTCGGCACTCTCGAGGAGGCGCAGGCGGTGCCGCGCCGCGACCCGGGCGAGTTCGCCCGCTTCCGCGGCGGGACGAAGCTGGAGCAGGACCTCCGCCGGAACCGCGTCGCGCGCGGCGACGGTCGCCGGCCGCGGCCGTCGGGCGGTGCGGCGCGGCTCCTCCGGGCGCGCCCGCGCGGCGGCGACCGGGCGCGCCGACCGGGCCGAAGCGGCCCGCCTAGCCGGCGCGGCCCTCGGGGCCGGAACCGCTCCGCCGCGGATCTCGGAAGGGCTCGCGAGGCGGCGCCGTGCGAGCGCATCGTGGTGGAACACCTCGTACATGAGGCGCTCGTCGC
>DATLFZ010000065.1:0-4743 GCA_035540795.1 Beijerinckiaceae bacterium
GTGAACGTCCTCGTCCAGATCCTGCTGCCGCTCTACGACAACGACGGCCGGCCGCAGCCCGCGTCCCGTTTCGCGGCCGTCCGGAGCGAGCTGACCGAGCGCTTCGGCGGCTTCACCGCCTTCACCCGCGCTCCGGCCGAAGGGGCCTGGAAGGACGGGAACGAGGTCGCCCGGGACGACATCGTCGTGGTCGAAGTCATGGTGGAGGCGCTCGACGAGGGCTGGTGGCGCGACTACCGGCGCAGCCTCGAAAGCCGCTTCCGGCAGGAGGAGATCGTGGTGCGGGCGCAGGACATCCGGCTGCTCTGAGGGGGCCATTCTTTCCGCGCGTCAGGTCGCGGTCCTTTCCTCTTCCGAAAAGCGATTTTCCGACAAACGGTTAACCATGGGCCTGCATCCTAGGGCTGCTTAAGCGCGCATTAAACGAACCCGCCAAAGCTGACCCGCGCCAATAACACCGCGGGTCGGCCGGATTCGGCCGGCACGGCGACGCCGGCGGTATCGGGGGGCGGACATCGATGCGTCTTCGGCATGCGATCAGCATTCGAACGAGGCTGGCCCTGGCCTTCGGGGGGGCCTTCCTTCTGGTCATCGTGGTGGGGCTTCTCGGCATCGCCGAGCTGCGGTCGGTCAGCGGCGCCGTCGTCGAACTGCGCGACCGCGCCCTGCCGCGCCTCGAACGCCTGGGCGAGATCAAGCGCGCCGCCACCCACTACCGCGCCCTCGCGCTGCGCGAGGCCGAGACGACCGAGGACCATCCCCTGCGGGAGATCGCCCGCGCCACCGATCGGGCCCGCGACGCCGTCGAGGACGCGGTCCGGTCCTTCGCCCGGGTCGCGGTCACGGAGGGCGAGCGCAAGGTCGTGGCCGAGTTCCGGGACTACTGGAGCGCCTACGAGATCGACCGCCGCTTCGCTCTCGACCGGATCGGGGAGGGCGACCGGGCGGCCGCCGTGCGGCAGCTGCGGACCCTCGCCGACCCGGCCTTCGAGACCGCCGTCGCCAAGCTCGATCTCCTGCTGCTGATGGCCAAGGAGGTCGGCGAGGAGGCGGTCCGGTTCGCGCAGGAGCGTTACAACCAGGCCCTGCGCGCCACGATCGCCATCACCCTCATCGCCGCCATGTGCGCCTTCGTCGGCGTGTTCTGGGTAACGCAGACGATCAGCCGTCCGGTCCTGCAGGTGAGCGCGGCGATGAACCGTCTCGCCGGCGGCGACCTCGAGGCCGAGATCGCGCCCACCGACCGCGCCGACGAGATCGGCACCCTGTTCGCGGCCGCCCGCGGCTACCGGGAGAGCCTGACCCGGATCATGGCCCTGAGCGAGCGCTCCGAGACGGAGCGGGGGCGCTTCGCGGCGGCCCTCGCCAACATGACCCAGGGCCTGTGCATGTTCGACGCGGGCCAGCGCCTGATCGTGTGCAACGCGCAGTACGCGGCGATGTACGACCTGCCCGACCGTCTCACGCAGCCGGGGACCAGCCTCGACGCGCTCTCCGCACACCGGATCGCCGTCGGCAACGCCCCCAAGGACGCGGAAACCACGGCCCGCCAGCGCCTCGCCGACGCCTTCGCGGGGGTTCCCCAGACGTACAAGATCGAGCTCCGCGACGGGCGCACGATCCGGCTCACCCGAAAGCCCCTGCCCGAGGGCGGCTTCGTGTCGACGCACGAGGACATCACCGAGGCTGTGCAGGCCGAGGCGACCATCGCCCACATGGCCCGGCACGACGCCCTCACCGGGCTTCCGAACCGGGTCCTGTTCCGGGAGGAGCTCGAACGGGCCCTCGGCCGGGTGCGGCGCGGCGAGTGCATGGCCGTGCTCTGCCTCGACCTCGACCACTTCAAGAGCGTCAACGACACGCTCGGCCATCCGATCGGGGACGCCCTCCTCAAGGCGGTGGCCGAGCGGCTCCGGCGCTGCGTGCGCGAGACCGACACCATCGCCCGCCTCGGCGGCGACGAGTTCGCCATCGTCCAGGTCACGACGGACCAGCCGGGCCAGGCGCTCGCCCTCGCCCAGCGGTTGATCGAGACCGTGGCGGTGCCCTACGACCTCGACGGGCATCAGGTCGTGATCGGCACGAGCGTCGGCATCGCCCTCGCTCCGGCGGACGGCACCGAACCCGACATGCTCCTGAAGAACGCCGACATGGCGCTCTACCGGGCCAAGGCCGACGGCCGCGGCGCCTGCCGCTTCTTCGAACCGGAGATGGACGCCCGCCTCCAGGCCCGACGGCAGCTCGAGATCGAGCTGCGCAAGGCGCTCGTCCTCGGCGAGTTCGAGCTGCACTACCAGCCGATCGTCGACCTGCGCTCGGAGGGGCTCATCGGCTGCGAGGCGCTGGTGCGCTGGCGCCATCCCGAGCGCGGGCTCGTCCCCCCGAGCGAGTTCATCCCGATCGCCGAGGAGACGGGGCTCATCATTCCGATCGGCGAGTGGGTCCTGCGGCAGGCCTGCGCCGACGCGGCGACCTGGCCCGCCGGCGCCCGCGTCGCCGTGAACCTGTCGCCGGTCCAGTTCAAGAGCCGCAACCTGGTCGCGACGGTGTTCACGGCGCTCGCCTCCTCGCGCCTGCCGGCCACCCGGCTCGAACTCGAGATCACCGAGGCGGTCCTGCTCCAGGAGAGCGAGGCGACCGTCGCCACCCTGCACCGGCTGCGCGACATGGGCGTGCGCATCTCGATGGACGATTTCGGCACGGGCTACTCGTCACTGAGCTATCTGCGCAGCTTCCCCTTCGACAAGATCAAGATCGACCGCTCGTTCGTCCGCGACGTCACCACCGACGATTCCTGCATGGCGATCATCCGGGCCGTCACCGGGCTCGGCAACAGCCTCGGCATCGCCACCACCGCCGAAGGGGTGGAGAACCGGGCCCAGCTCGAGCAGCTGCGCGCCGAGGGCTGCACGGAGGTCCAGGGCTACCTGTTCAGCCCGCCCCGGCCGCTCGAGGAGATCCGCCACCTCCTGGAGAAGCCCGCCGGGGAACTCGCCGCCTGATCGGGTTACCGTTCGGAACCATTCGAGCCGGCTGCCGTTGTCTGGGTACCCGGCCACCTGGTCCTCCCCGCATTCCCCTTGTGCATTGGCCGGACACTTGAGCGGGTCGGTTCACCGACCCGCTCTTTTTGCGTGCGCGTCCCGCAAGAATCCGGTGGAGCCCGCCGCGGATGCCGCTATCGTCCGGCCCGGGAGAACCGGAGGACGGGTTGCGCATCCTCGCCATCGACACGGCGCTCGGGGCCTGCTCCGCCTGCGTGGCGGTGAGCGGCGACCCGGAGCCGTGGGCGCGGGAATCGGTGTCGATGGAGCGCGGCCACGCGGAGGCGCTCCTGCCCATGGTCGAGCGGGTCGTCGACCAGGGCGGCGGCTTCGCCGGGCTCGACCGGGTCGCCGTCACCGTGGGCCCGGGCAGCTACACCGGCCTGCGGGTCGGGATCGCCGCGGCACGGGCGATCGGCCTCGCGGTGGGATGCCCGGTGGTCGGGGTCACGACCCTGTCGGCGCTCCTCGCCCCCCTCATCCGCCGGGACGACCGCCGGCTGCTCGCGGCCGCGGTCGACGCCCGCCACGGCCAGCTCTACTTCCAGGCGGTCACGCCGGCGGGGCAGTCGCTCGTGCCGCCGAGCCTCGTCGGGCTGCGCGACGCGGCGCGCCAGATCGGCGCCGGGCCGGCGACCCTCGTCGGCTCCGGCGCGCCGGCGCTCGCGGCCGAGCTTTCCGGCATCGACGTCGCGGTCGAGGGCGCGCCGAACGCCCCGGACATCGTCTGGGTCGCCCGCCTCGGCCTCATCGCCGACCCGGCCCAGGCCCTGCCGAAGCCGCTCTACCTGCGCGGGCCGGACGCCCAGCCGCAGGACGCGGCCCGGCTGCCGCGGCGCTGACCGTGACCTTCTTCGGCTGGTTCCGCCGCGAGGTGCTGCGGGCCCGGGTCGCGCCCCTGGACGCCCGCCATGCGGCCCGCCTTGCCCAGATCCACGCCTCCGCCTTCGCGAGACCCTGGGACGCGCACGATTTCGAGCGCTGCCTGTCCGAGCGCAACGTCCTCGCCGACGGGCTCTTTCTCGGTCGGGAGGGGCCGCCCTGCGGCTTCGTGGTGTCGCGTCGGGTCGGGGACGAGGCCGAGATCCTCACCGTCGCGATCGCGCCGGAGGCGCGCGGGCGCGGCCATGCCGGGCTCCTCCTCGCCTGCCACCTGCAGACCCTGCTCCAGGCCGGCGTCCGGGTGGTGCATCTCGAAGTCGAGGAGGGCAACGCCCCCGCCCTCGCCCTGTACCGCCGCCACGGCTTCTCGGAGGTCGGCCGCCGTGGCGGCTACTACCAGAAGCCCGACGGCAGCCGGGTCTCGGCGCTCACCATGAGCCGGCGGATCTAGAATCCGAGGCGACGGCGCACCTCCTGTGCGGTCACGCCCCGCGCCCGCAGGTCGGCGAGGGATTCCGAGCGCAGGCTCTTGGACAGTTTTTCGCCCGAAGAATCCTCGACCAGCGCGTGGTGGTGGTAGCGCGGCGTCGGCAGCCCGAGCAGGCGCTGGAGCAGGACGTGCAGGTCCGTCGCCGCTTCGAGGTCGCGGCCCCGCACCACGTGGGTGACGCCCTGCGCGGCGTCGTCGTGGACGACGGCGAGATGGTAGCTCGTCGGCGTCTCCTTGCGCACGAGCACCGCGTCGCCCCAGCGGGCCGGGTCGGCCGGACGGACCTCCTCCCGGCCGTCAGGGTCGAAATGGACGGCCTCGAGCGGC
>DATLFZ010000066.1:0-4253 GCA_035540795.1 Beijerinckiaceae bacterium
GACGTGAGGAGCCTCGCCGAACCGGTGCTGAAGCACCGCATGGCGCTCACCTTCTCGGCCCGGGCGGACGGGGAGACCATCCCCGCCCTCGTGCGCCGGCTCACCGACCGGCTCGGCGAAGGGCGCTGACCGGCATGGCCCGCCTGCGGGTCCTCGGTCCCGGCGAGCGCGCCCCCGGCCGCCACGAGACCGACGCCGCCCTCACCCTGGCCGAGCGCCTGCCGCGCATCGTGCTCGAGGCCCGCCGCGTGGCGGCGACCCTCGCGCACGGCCTGCACGGGCGCCGGCGCGCCGGTCCCGGCGAGAGTTTCTGGCAGTTCCGCCCCTTCGTCGCCGGCGAGGCGGCGCAGCGCATCGACTGGCGTCGGTCGGGACGCGACGACCGCCTCTACGTGCGCGAGCGCGAATGGGAGGCGGCGCAGAACGTCTGGCTGTGGATCGATCGCTCCGCCTCGATGGGCTACGCGTCGAGCCTCGCGCAAGCCTCCAAGGTGGAGCGCGCCCTCGTCCTCGGCCTCGCCCTGTCGGAAGCCTTCGTCGAGGCCGGCGAACGGGTCGGCCTCCTCGGCCTCACCCCGCCGCGAGCCTCGCGCCAGATCGTCGAGAAGATCGCCGAGGCGCTCGCCGCCGACGCCGCCGGGCTCGACGACGACCTGCCGCCGCAGGCGCCGATCCCGCGCTTCGACGAGGCGGTGATCGTCGGCGACTTCCTGTCGCCGATCCCGCGCATCGCCGGCGCCGTCGAGGCGATCGCGGCCCGCGGCGCCCGCGGCCATCTGGTCATGGTGGTCGATCCCGTGGAGGAGAGCTTCCCCTTCGCCGGCCAGGCGGTGCTGCACGACCTCGAGGAGGGGCTCGAACTGCGCGTCGGCGACGCCGGGTCGTGGGGCGGTCTCTACCGCGACCGGCTCGCGACCCACCGGGCGGCGCTGGCCGAAATCGCCCGCGGCCGCGGCTGGACCTTCACCATCCATCGCACCGACCGGCCGGCGAGCGAGCCGGCCCTGCGGGTCTTCACCCTCGTCGCCGCCGCGCGCGGATCGGCCTTCTCGGCCGCCGTCGGGACCTGACCCATGCTCGGCCTGCCGCTCACCTTCGCCGCGCCGCTGGTCCTGACCGCGCTCGCCGCGCTGCCGGCGATCTGGCTGCTCCTGCGGGTGACCCCGCCGCGCCCGCGGCGGATCGACTTCCCGCCCCTGCGCATCTTCTTCGACCTCCTGCCGAAGCGGGAGACGCCCGCCCGCACGCCCTGGTGGCTGCTGGCGCTGCGCCTCCTGATCGCGGCGCTCCTCATCCTCGCCGCGGCGGGACCGGTCTGGAACCCGACCGCCGGCGGCGAGGGCCGGGCGCCGATGCTCCTCGTCCTCGACAACGGCTTCCCGTCCGCGCACGACTGGCGCGACCGCATCCGCATCGCCCTGGAGCGGGTCGAGGCGGCGGGGCGCCAGGGCCGCGGCGTCGCCGTCCTCGCCACCGGCGACCGGCCGCTCGACCTGCGGCTCGAGACCCCGGCCGCGGCCCTCGAGCGCCTGCGCGCCGTGCGGCCGCAGCCGCACCTCGTCGACCGCCGCGCCCATCTGCCGGCGATCGAGCGCTTCCTCGCCGCCACCCCGGAGGCGGAGGTGGTGTGGATCAACGACGGCCTCGCCGGCGTTGAAGGACAGGGTTTCGTCGAGGGCCTCGCCGGCATGGCCGCGAACCGCTCCGTGACCGTGGTCAAGGCCGACCGGGCCCCCGCCCTCGGGTTGAGCGGCGCCGCCAACGCCGCCGGCGCCATGACCGTGCGGGTGGTGCGCGGCGAGCCGAACGGGCGCGACCAGGGGACGCTCCGCGCCGCCGACCTGCGCGGCCTGCCGCTCGCCGACGTGCCCTTCGCCTTCGCCCCCGGCGCCCTCGAGGCGGAGGCCCGCTTCGAGCTGCCGATCGAGATCCGCAACGCCATCGCCCGCATCGAGGTGCTCGGCGAGGGCTCCGCCGGCGCCGTCCAGCTCCTCGACGAGAGCGGCAAGCGCCGCCGCGTCGGGCTCGTCTTCGGCGGCACCTCCGACCGCGCCCAGCCGCTGCTCGCGCCGACCTACTACGTCGCCCGGGCGCTCGCCCCCTATTCCGAGGTCCGGGAGGGCCGCGGCGGGGTGGCGGAGGCGGTCGGCCAGCTTCTCGACGAGCAGGTCTCGGTGCTGATCCTCGCCGATGTCGGTGCCCTCGACCGGGCGATCCTCGCCCGCGTCGGCGAGTTCGTCGGCCGCGGCGGCGTGCTCGTCCGCTTCGCGGGCTCGCGCCTCGCCGCCGGCAACGACGAGCTCGTGCCCGTGCGTCTGCGCCGGGGCGGCCGCAACGTCGGCGGGACCCTGTCCTGGGACGCGCCCCGCACGGTGGCGCCGTTCGGCCGCGAGAGCCCGTTCTACGGCCTCGAGATCCCGGCCGATCTCGGCGTGCGCCGGCAGATCCTGGCCGAGCCCGACGGCGAGCTCGCGCAGAAGACCTGGGCCGCCCTCCAGGACGGCACGCCCATCGTCACGGCCGAGAAGCGCGGCGACGGCCTCCTCGTCCTGTTCCACGTCACCGCGGACACGACCTGGTCGAACCTGCCCCTGTCGGGCCTCTTCGTCGACATGCTGCGCCGGATCACCGCGCTCGCGGGCTCGACCGGCGAGATCGGGGCGGAGGGCCGCACCGCCGGTACCGAGACGGTCGCGCCGCGGCTCGTGCTCGACGGCTTCGGCACGCTGGTCTCGCCGCCGCCGACCGCCCGGGCCGTCGCCCGCAACCACACCGACCGGGCGAGCGACGAGCATCCGCCAGGCTTCTACGGCCCCGTTGACGCGACGCTCGCCGTCAACGCCCTCGCCCCGGCGGACCGGCTCGCCGCCCTCGACATCGCGCCGCTGCAGGCCCGCACGGCACCGCTCACCGGCGCCCGCACGATCGATCTGAGGGCTCCCTTGCTCGTCCTCGCCCTCCTCCTCCTCCTCGTCGACACCCTCGCCTCCCTGTGGCTGAGCGGGCATCTCCGCAACCTGTTCGGGCGCCTGCGCCGGCCCGCCGCAGCGAGCGCGGCGGTGCTGCTGGCGGTCGCGGCCGCGGCGCCGGACGTCCGCGCGCAGGAGCGTCCGCCGCTCACCCGCGAGGCGATCGAGGCGGCGCTCGTGACGCGGCTCGCCTACGTGATCACCGGCGACGCGCAGGTCGACGGCATCAGCCGCGCCGGCCTCCAGGGCCTCACGCAGGTCCTGGCGAGCCGCACCGCCCTCGAGGCGGGCGAGCCGGTCGGCGTCGATCCCGCCCGGGACGAGCTCGCCTTCTTCCCGCTGCTCTATTGGCCGATCGTGCCGAACCGGCCGCTGCCGAGCGAGCTGTCGATCCGGCGCCTCGACGCCTTCATGAAGGGTGGCGGCACCGTGATCTTCGACACCCGGGACGCCATGAGCGTGCGCCCGGCCGGGGGCGCCACCCCCGAGGCCGAGCACCTGCGCCGCATGCTCGCGACCCTCGACGTGCCGGAGCTCGAGCCGGTGCCGCACGACCACGTGCTGACCAAGACCTTCTACCTGCTCGACAACTTCGCCGGCCGCTACGCCACCGGCCAGACCTGGGTCGAGGCGCTGCCGCCGGAGAATCCGGACGGCGAGCGGCGCCCGGCACGCGCCGGCGACGGCGTGTCGCCGATCATCATCACCTCGAACGACTTCGCGGCGGCCTGGGCGGTGGGGCGGCGCGGCGAGGCGCTCTACCCGGTCGTCGGCGGCGACCCGCGCCAGCGCGAGATGGCTTTTCGCGGGGGCGTCAACATCGTCATGTACGCGCTGACCGGCAACTACAAGGCCGACCAGGTCCACGTGCCGGCCCTCCTCGAGCGGCTGGGCCAGTAGGTGAGCCCCTCATTCACCCCTTCCGTCATTCCGGGCCTCGCGAAGCGAGAGCCCGGAAGCCATGAACTCGGGTCGAGCAGAAAAGAGCGCAACGGAGCTGTCGGGGACGCTCCTCCTCCGGTCGTGTTCATGGGTTCCGGGCTCGGCCCTGCGGTCCGCCCCGGAATGACGGGCGTGGAGCCTTCGCGAATTTCACCGATCGGACATTAGCCCTTGCTCTCCGTCTCCTTCTCTCCCCTCGTTCCGGACCTCGCCCTGTGGGCGCTCGGCGCCGTGGCGGTCCTGTTCGTCGTCCTCGCGATCGTGTCCCGCGGCCCGGTGGCGGCCCTGCGCGCGCTCGCCGTGGCGCTGGTCCTCCTCGCGCTCGCCAACCCCGCCCTCGTC
>DATLFZ010000067.1:0-14267 GCA_035540795.1 Beijerinckiaceae bacterium
CCGCATGACCGTGCTGTCGGCCTACGCCCCCGGCCTGTTTTCGGACCAGGTTGTCCTCGTCACGGGCGGCTCGAGCGGCATCGGCCTCGGCGCCGCCCGCGCCTTCCGCGACCTCGGCGCCGCCGTCGTGGCGACCGGGGCGACGCAAGCGGAATGCGAGCGGGCCGCGGCCGAGGACGGGATCGTCTTCGAGCCCCTCGACGTGCGCGACGGCGCCGCGATCCAGGCCCTCGTCGCCGGACTCTCCCGCCTCGACGTGGTGGTCAACGCCGCCGGAATCATCCGCCGCGACCTCGAGCACGACCCCGACACGTTCGCGGACGTCCTCGCCGTGAACCTGACCGGCACGATGCGGGTCTGCGCCGCGGCGCGCCCCGCCCTCGCGGAGAGCCGGGGCAGCGTGGTCAACGTCGCCTCGATGCTGACCTTCTTCGGCGGGCCGCGGGTGCCCGGCTACAGCGCCTCGAAGGGCGGCATCGGGCAACTGACCAAGAGCCTCGCCGCCGCCTGGGCGACGGACGGCGTTCGCGTCAACGCGGTCGCCCCCGGCTGGATCGCGACCCCGCTGACGCAGGCGCTCCAGGACGATCCGGAAAAGGCCCGGCCGATCCTCCAGCGCACCCCGCTCGGCCGCTGGGGCACGCCGGAGGAGGTCGCCGGCGCCGTCGTGTTCCTCGCCTCGCCCGCCGCGCGCTTCGTCACGGGCGCGATCCTGGCGGTCGACGGCGGCTATCTCGCCCTTTGAAGGAGACCCGCATGCCCGACGCGCCCGCGAACGAGAAATGGATCCCCTACCGCCACCCGCAGCCGAAGGAATCCCCGCCCGAGCTCGTCGTCCCGAACGCCATCCCGACCGACGAGCGCATCTGGGTGCCGGTCGAGGAGAACGTGTGGTTCCGCCCGCTGCTGATGTGCGCCTCGCGGGGCTACTGGATGAACCTGTTGCGCGTGCGCAAGTCCGGCGTGCTCTCCCGCCACCGTCACCCGCTCCCGGTGCACGGCTTCGTGCTCAAGGGCGAGTGGCGCTACCTCGAGCACGACTGGGTCGCCCGCGAGGGCGGCTACGTCTACGAGGCGCCGGGGGAGACCCACACGCTGGTGGTCGACCCGCACGTGGAGGAGATGATCACCCTGTTCCAGGTGAACGGGGCGATGATCTACGTCGACCCGGACGGGCGGACCACCGGCTACGACGACGTCTTCACCCGGATCGACAAGTGCCGCGCCCACTACGCGAAGAACGGCATGGGCGCGGACTACATCGATCAGTTCATCCGCTGATCAGGATTCCGGGATGACGGCGACGACCGCTGTCCCGCTGATGCCGAGCGCCTGGGCGGGAGCCTGGGCGAGGTCGATGACCCGGCCGCGGGTGAAGGGCCCGCGGTCGTTGATGCGCACCACCACCGAGCGGCCGTTGCGCTCGTTCACGACCCGCACCTTGGTCCCGAAGGGCAGGGTTCGGTGGGCCGCCGTCATGGCGCGGGTGTTGAAGCGCTCCCCGTTCGCCGTCTTGCGGCCGTGGAAGCCCGGCCCGTACCACGAGGCGACGCCCCGCTGGGCCTTGACGCCGTTCGCCTCGGCCTCCGGCGCGAACGCAAACGTGGCAGCAACAAGCGCGGCCGGAGCCATCCAACGTACGTTGATCATGATGATCGCATTCCCTTTGTTGATATTGCGCGGCACCATGCGTCGTACATTGACGAGAATGTGGCGTAGTGTTCGCCTGGAATTCGAGCCTCCCCATTTCTAAGCCTTCTGTTTGTCAACCCTGAATCTTGACTGCGCCACGTCTGAAGACCCGTAGTCTTTGGTCTGATGGCGAGAATGTGGCGTAATAGCCTGGGGCCGCTCCGAGCCGGGGCGGCGGCGGCCGGGGAACGGCCGTTTGCGGGCCCGGCGTCGCCCTGGTAGCCAACCCGGAACCGGAGGGCCGTCCCATGCCGCCGCGTCTGCCGCGCGTGACCTACTCGAACGTCGCCGAGGATTTTTCCGGCGTGCACGCCCATCTCGACGAGGTGCTGCCGCGGGTGCGGCGGGAGACCCTCGGGCGCGTCCGCCCCAACCTGATCGCCGGGCGGGACGACGAGGACGGGGAGCCTTACGAGGCGGCGAGCCCGATCGACCGGGACTGGACCCTCGGCCGGTTCGTCGCCGCCTCCCCCGGCGCCGTCGACCGCGCCGTCGCCGCCGCGAGGGCGGCCTATCCGGACTGGAGCCGCCGGCCATGGGCGGAGCGGGTCGCCCTCCTGCGCCGGGCGGCCGACCTCGTCGAGGAGCGCAAGTACGAGCTCTCCGCCGCCTGCCTCCTGGAGGTCGGCAAGTCGCGCATGGAGGCGGTCGGCGAGGTCGAGGAGACGATCGACCTCATCCGCTACTACTGCGACGAGATGGAATCGAACGCCGGCTACGACCGGCCGATGCGCCGGGCCTTCCCCCAGGAGGCGACCCGCTGCGTGCTGCGCGCCCACGGCGTCTTCGGGGTGATCGCGCCGTTCAACTTCCCCGTCGCCCTCTCGGTCGCGATGATCACGGGGGCGCTGCTGTCCGGCAACACCGTCGTGTACAAGCCGAGCCCGAAGGCGGGCCTCACCGGCCGTCTCGCGATCGAGTGCCTCGCGGAGGCGGGCCTGCCGGCGGGGGTCGCCAACCTCGTCTGCGGCGGCGCCGGGGTCGGCGGCCGCATCGTCGATCACCCGGACGTGTCCGGGATCGCCTTCACGGGATCGCACGCCGTCGGCATGGACATCTTCCGCCGCGCCGCCGCCCGGCCCTGGGCGATCCCGGTGATCGCCGAGATGGGCGGCAAGAACCCGACCTATGTCGGGAAAAGCGCCGACCTCGACACCGCCGCCGCGGGCATGGCCCGCTCCGCCTTCGGGCTGTCGGGCCAGAAATGCAGCGCCGGCTCCACCGTGTTCGTCCACGACCGGGTCTACGACGCCTTCTGCGACGCCCTCCTCGCCCGCACCCGGGCGCTGCGCGTCGGCGACCCGCAGGAGCGGGACGTGTTCGTCGGTCCCGTCATCGACGAGGCGGCGGCGGAGCGCTTCCGCCGCGCGGCGGACAGCGTGCGCCAGCAGGGCCGCTTCCTCGCGGGCGGCGAGGTGCTGGACGGCGGCCTGTTCGACAAGGGCGCCTACGTCGCCCCCTCGGTCGCCGCGGACCTCCCCGAGGACCACCCCCTCCACCGGGAGGAGCTGTTCCTGCCCTTCCTCACCGTGCGGACCTTCGACGACCTCGGGGCGGCGATCCGCCGGGGCAACGCCGTCGCCTACGGCCTCACCGCCGGCATCTACACCCGCGACCAGGCGGAGCTGGAGACCTTCCTCGACACCGCCGAGGCGGGAGTCCTCTACGCCAACCGGGCGAGCGGGGCGACCACGGGCGCCTGGCCGGGCATCCAGACCTTCTGCGGCTGGAAGGGGTCCGGGGTGAGCCACAAGGGCGGTCTCGGCCCCTGGTACCTGCCGCAGTTCATGCGCGAGCAGAGCCACACGGTGATGGGCTGACGCGGCCTCGCCGCGGGGGACCGTTGCGGCGCTTGCGCGCCGGGCGTATCCCTCGCGGAACCGTCCGGAGAAGCCGATGCGCAAGCTGCAGAGCCAGGGCGTCCACCACATCACGCTGGTCGGCGCGGACCGGCGCACCTCCCTCGATTTCTGGGAAGGCGTGCTCGGCATGCCCTTCGTGTTCGAGCAGCCGAACCTCGACAACCCGGAGGAGGGACATCTCTATTTCGATCCGGGCGACGGGCGGCTGATCACCGTCTTCACCGACGAGCGGCGCAAGGCCGATCCCCGCCGCACCTCGACCGAGCCCGGCGCCGTGCACCACCTCGCCTTCGCCGTGTCGCGGGCGACCTTCGCCCAGGCGGCGGCCCGGCTCGACGAGCGCGGCGTCCGCCACAGCGGCGTGAAGGATCGCGGCTTCATGGATTCGATCTACTTCACCGACCCGCTCGGGTTGTTGATCGAGCTCGCCACCTACAAGTTCGAGCCCCCCGCCGGCACGACCCATGCCGACGTGCTGATGGAGGCGCACCGGCTGCGGGTCGAGCGCGGCGACCCGGCCATCGCCGAGATCCACGTGGCCGACGCGCTCGAGCGCCTGTCGGCCCGTCGACCGACCCTGTCGAACGCCTGAGGAGACGACGATGAAGCTCTACATGCACCCGGTCTCGACCACGAGCCGCCCGGTCGGCCTCCTGATCGCCGAGAAGGGCCTCCCCGTCGAACAGGAGGTGGTCGACCTGATGACCGGCGCCCACCACCAGGAGCCGTTCGTCTCGGTCAACCCGAACCGGATGGTGCCCGTCCTCGAGGACGGGGATTTTCGGCTCACCGAGAGCTCGGCCATCCTGAAATACCTGGCGGAGCGGTTCGACCTGCCCGAGTACCCGAAGGACCTGAAGGCGCGGGCGCGGGTCAACGAGATGATGGATTGGCTGAACTCCAACCTCTACCGGGATTTCGGCTACGGCCTCGTCTACCCGCAGATCTTCCCGCACCACCGCCGCCCGAGCGAGGAGGCCCAGGCCGGCACGGTGAAATGGGGCCAGGAGGGTTCTGCCAAGTGGCTCGGCATCCTCGACCGGCACTGGATCGGCGACAAGCCGTATCTGTGCGGCGACCGCATCACCATCGCCGACTATTTCGGCGTCGGGCTTCTCACCGCCGGCGAGGCGGTCGGCTGCGATTTCGCGAAGTACCCGAACATCGCCCGCTGGCTCGGCAACATGAAGCAGCTGAAGAGCTGGGACGAGGTCAACGAGGTCTTCTACGGCTTCGTCGAATCGCTGAAGGGCAAGCGCTTCGAGGTGGCCTGACGGCCCCCGGAGCGGTTTCGGGCGCCCGGCGCCGGGTGAGGGACGATGGACCGCTACACGCTCTATTCGCGGCCGGGCTGGGGCTCGGTCATGGTCGAGGCGCAGCTCGCCTGGTACGGGCTTCCTCACGACCTCCACGACCTCGACGACCTGTTCAAGTCGGAGGCGGCGCGGGCGCGCCTGAAGCCGCTGAACCCGCTGGCGCAGGTCCCGACCCTGGTGATGCCCGACGGCACGGTGATGACGGAGAGCGCCGCGATCACGCTCCTCCTCGCGGACGGGCGCACGGAGTCCCTCGTCCCCGGCGCCGGCGAGCCGGGCCGGGCGGCGTTCCTGCGCTGGCTCGTCTTCGTGGTGGCGAACATCTACCCGACCTTCACCTATGCGGACGAGCCGACCCGGTTCGTGCCGGGTGAGGAGGCGGCGAAAGGATTTCGTGCCAACGTCGACGCCTACGCGCAGCGCCTGTGGGGGCAGGTCGAGGAGGCGGCGGGCGCGCCCTGGTTCCTGGGCGAGCGCTTCACCGCCCTCGATATCTACGTCTGCGCCATGACCCGCTGGCGCCCCGGCTGGGCGTGGTTTTCGCAGAACGCCCCGAAGCTCCACGCCATCGCGCTGCGCGCCGAAGCCGAGCCGCGCCTCGCCGCGGTCTGGCGGCGCAACCAGCCCGCGGCGTGATGGACGCGGTCGCCCGCCTCGGCGAGGTGCGCGCCGCGATCGCCCGCGCCGCCCGGGACGCGGGGCGCGACCCGGGCGCGGTGACCCTCGTCGCGGTGTCCAAGACCTTTTCGGCCGAGGCGGTCGCGCCGGTGATCGAGGCCGGGCAGCGGGCCTTCGGCGAGAACTACGTCCAGGAGGCGCGGGGCAAATGGGAGCCCCGGGCGCGTTTCCCGGACGTCGAGCTCCACCTCGTCGGCCCGCTGCAATCGAACAAGGCGCGGGAGGCGGTCGCCCTGTTCGACGTGATCCATTCCCTCGACCGGGCGTCGCTGGCCCAGGCCCTCGCCAAGGAGATCGCCCGGGCCGGGCGGGCGCCGCGGCTTCTCGTCCAGGTCAACACCGGCGAGGAGTCGCAGAAGGGCGGCGTCCCGCCCGCCGAGGCGGATGCCTTCCTCGGCGCCTGCCGCGAGCGCTGGGGCCTCGCCGTCGAGGGGCTCATGTGCATCCCGCCGGCGGACGAGCCGCCCTCGCCGCATTTCGCGCTGCTGGCCAAGATCGCCGCCCGGAACGGCTTGCCGTCCCTGTCGATGGGCATGAGCGCCGATTTCGAAGCCGCGATCCAGCTCGGGGCCACCCACGTCCGCGTCGGCAGCGCCATCTTCGGCGCCCGTTCCTGAGGCGTCGCCTCAGAGCCCCGGGCCGAAGCTCCACAGGCCGCCGAGGAGGGCGGCGCCGAGCACGAGCACGAAGGCGGCGGCAAGGAGCTCGAGGGCGCTGACTGCGAGCGCGCCGCCGGCGCCGCGGCCGCCGGCGAGGCAGAGCGCCAGGCGCTTGGCGAAGACCGCGACCGCCGCGATGGCGCCGGTGGTCAGGGCGGTGCCGAGGGCCAGGGCGAAGGTCGCCGCGACCCCGGCCGCGAACAGCCCCTGCGCGAGGGCGAAGACCAGCACCACGATCGCGCCGGCGCAGGGGCGCAGGCCCGC
This sequence comes from Beijerinckiaceae bacterium, assembly GCA_035540795.1. Classification (GTDB taxonomy): domain Bacteria; phylum Pseudomonadota; class Alphaproteobacteria; order Rhizobiales; family Beijerinckiaceae; genus JAJKJG01. Next base: position 6,472 of record DATLFZ010000067.1, read on the forward strand.
CGCCAGCACCACCCCGGCCATGTCCCGCATCCGCCCGAGCGCCTCGGGCGGGGGCAGGTGGACGTGGTCGCATCCCGGCGCCGGAACCGTGGCGCGCGGATCGCGGGCGAGGGCGGAAAGCCCGACGAGCCGGCCGGCCTTGCGCCAGGTCAGGACCGCGCCGAGGGCTGCGACCGCGGCGAAGCTCGCGATTTCGACGAAGGCGCTCGCCCGGGTCATGGCCGCCGCGCCGGCCTGGAGGATCGCCGCGAGGGCGGCGACGAGGCCGATGGCGACGAGGGCCTGCACCAGGGCGGCGGCGAGGCTGAGGCCGATCGCCTTGAGAAGCGCGCGCTCGCTCGCGACCACGTAGGCGGCGATCACGGCCTTGCCGTGGCCCGGCCCGGCGGCGTGGAACACGCCGTAGGCGAAGCCGATGCCGAGAAGCGTCGGCCAGGCGGCGCCGCTCTGCTTCAGGGCGGCGACGGCGCCGCGCAAAGTCTGGAAGAAGCTCGCCTGCAGGGCGAGGAGGGTCGCGCCGAAGCCGCCCGGCGCGGGGGCGGCCTCCCGCAGCCCCATCCCGAAGGGGTTTCGGGCCGGGGGCGGCGGCGCCGCGGGCGCGAGGAGGAACGCGAGGAGCGCGAGGGCGCCGGCGACGAGGGCGACCGCGGAAAGCGCGAGCGCGAGGCGCAGGGCGACCCGGGATCCCGGCGCCGCCGCGGAAACGACCGCTACGGACACGCCACGATGGCCCGGTTGGCGTAGTTGGCGCCGAAGTTCGAGGCCGCGGTGAGCGCCTCGAAGAAGGCCTCGGACAGGCGCTGCTGCTGGGCGGCGTCGATCGGCTTCGGCCGGGTGATCGTGGTGGCGCAGCCCTTCGGCCCGCCGGCGAGCCGCACCGCGTCGTCGCCGTCGGCGAGGCGGAAGGCGACGAAGTAGCTCGGGTCGTAGATCTCGAGGGCGAGCGTGCGCGCCGGCCGGGCCGGCGGCTTCAGGCCGAGGGTGAAGGTGAGCGTCGCCTGGTCCTTGTCGAAGGTCATGGCGTAGTCGCGCACGCCGTCGAAGGGGAGCGCCGCCCCGTTCGCCTTGACCACGGTGAAGTAGTCGAATTCCGACAGGGACTCGGCGTTGATCTTGGCGAGCTCCTGCAGCTCCTCGGACGTGAGCTTGCCGTCCTTGTTCTTGTCGAGGCCCTGGGTCACGTAGGCCGAATAGGCCGGGTCGAAGGTCCAGGCGTGGCGCACCGCCGAGACCCGCCCGTCCGCCTCGTAGACGAGCTCGGCCTTGGCGGTGACCCAGACGTGCGGATGGGCGAGCGCCGGCGCCGCCCCGAGGCCGGCCAGGAAGGCTGCGCAGATCGTCGCTCTCATGGCTCGTGCCGATCCCCCGCCGGACGCTGCCGGCCCATGGTTGAGAAAGCGTGAACCACCAGGGGAGTGGGGCGAAAGATGGGCGCCGTGGACAGCGATCCGGGTGCAGGGCATTCTGCCCGGCGGGAGGGCTCCCCCATGCGGTATCGCAAGATCATTCCGATCGACGATGCCGTCGCCCTGATCCGTGACGGTGATGTTGTCGCCTCCTCCGGATACGGCGGCAACGGCACGCCGGAGGCCCTCTTCGCCGCCCTGGAGCGGCGTTTCCTGGAGACCGGCGCTCCCCGCGGGCTGACGCTGGTCTGGGCCGGCGGTCAGGGCGACGGGAAGGAGCGGGGCCTCAACCATCTCGGCCACGAAGGCCTCCTGAAGCGCACGATCGGCGGCCATTACGGGCTGATCCCCCGGATCGAGGCGCTCGCCCTCGCGAACAAGGTCGCCGCCTACAATTTCCCGGAAGGCGTGCTGACCCATCTGTTTCGGGACATCGCGGCGCGGAAGCCCGGCACGCTGACCAAGGTCGGGCTCGGCACGTTCGTGGACCCGCGCCTCGAAGGAGCGAAGGTCAACGCGGCCGCGGACGAGGACCTGATCGAGGTGGTGCGCGTCGCCGGTGAGGAGGCGCTGTTCTTCAAGGCCTTTCCGATCCATGTCGCCCTGATCCGCGGCACGACCGCCGATCCCGACGGCAACGTGACGATGGAACGGGAGACGATGCGGCTCGAGACGCTGGCGCTCGCCATGGCGGCGCGCAACTCGGGCGGCGTGGTGCTGTGCCAGGTCGAACGGGTGGCGGAGAGCAATTCGCTCGATGCCCGGCAGGTCCGGGTGCCCGGGATCATGGTGGACGCCGTCGCGCTCGCCGAGCCGGAGCACCACATGCAGACCTACGGCACGGCCCACAACCCGGGGCTTTCCGGCGAGACCCGAGTCCCGCTGAGGCAGCAGGTCGCGCCGCTGGCGCTCGTAGAGCGGCAGCAGGATCTGGACGAGGACGTTCACGGGCCGAGCGCCACGTCGGCCACGTCGACCCGGACGCGGCGCTGGCTGCCGTCCCGATCGACGGTGAGCTCGACCGGGCGGCCGACCCCGACCCGTTCGAGCTCCTGGGTGAGGTCCGAAAGGCGCCGGACCGGGCGGCCGTTGACGCCGATGATCACGTCGCCGATCTCCCCCGTCGCGAGATCGACGCCGACGAGGCCGGCCTTGTCCGCCGGGGAGCCGCGCAGGACGCGGACGATCACCACCCCCTCGACGCCGAGCTGCGCCGCCGCCTCCTCGGCCGCGGCGATGATGCCGATGCCCGGGCTCGGCACCCGGCCGGTGCGGATCAGCTCGGGCACGACCCGGTTGACCACGTCGATCGGGACGGCGAAGCCGATCCCGGCCGAAGCCCCGGACGGCGAGAAGATCGCCGTGTTGACCCCGATCACCCGGCCGGCGGAATCGAGCAGGGGGCCGCCCGAATTGCCCGGGTTGATGGCGGCGTCGGTCTGGATGACGTCGGCGATCTCGCGGCCGCGGCCGGTCGGCAGGCGCCGCTGCAGGGCGCTGATCACGCCCGTCGTGAGGGTCTGGTCGAGGCCGAAGGGATTGCCGATGGCGAAGGCCGCCTGGCCGACGCGCAGATCGGCGGAGGTGCCGACCGGGACGGGCGGCGGCATGCGGGCGACGCGGCCGAGCCGCAGCACGGCGAGGTCGTAGTTCGGGGCGGTGCCGACCACCTGGGCCGGCACGATGTCGCCGCCGGCGAGGCGGACCGCGATGGCGGCCCCGCCCTGGACCACGTGGTTGTTGGTGACCACGTGCCCGGCCTGATCCCAGACGAAGCCCGTGCCCGACTGGACGCCGCCGCGCTGGCCCGGGATCGTCTCCTCGAACATCTCGGCGCCGCGCCGCGCCGGCCGGGCGTAGACGTGGACCACCGAGGGCGAGATGCGCTCGAACAGCTCGACCACCGCCTGTTCGGAGGGGGCGAGGTCGCCGCGGGGCGCCACGACCCGGGGCTCCTGCGCGGCGAAGAAGGTACGCGTGACGTAGGGCTCGGCCACGTAGGCGGCGAGCAGGACGAGCAGCACGATCAGGACGACGTTGAGGAGGCGGTTCGGCACGGAAACTCCGTTCGGGAGCATGGCAACGCCGGCCTGCGAGCCGGAGTTGCGTCAGGGCGCGGGCCGCGCCGGCCGCGCCGATCGGGTCGGTCGGTTGACGAGGACGATCCCCGCCGCGACGAGGACGAGGGCGACGACGAGGGACCCGGTCAGCCGCTCGCCCAGCACGAGGTGGCCGAACACCACGCCGAAGACCGGCGACAGGAACGACAGAACCGAGAGCCGGGCCGGCGGATAGCGGGACACCAGCCAGAACCAGATCAGGTAGGTGATCGAGGTCACCCACACGACCTGGTAGGCGATGGACAGCCAGGTGACGGCGAGCACGGGCACGCGCACCGCCTCACCGGCGAGGACGGAGGCGGCGGCGGTGAGGGCGGCCGACACGGTGAGCTGGTAGAGGAGCACCTTGGCGGGATCCGCGGTGCGCAGGCGCGTGCCCTTGATGACCAGCGTCGTGAGGCCCCACAGGACGCCGGCGGCGAAGGCGAGGGCGTCCCCGAACAGGCTCGGCCCGCCGAAGGACAGGCTCGGCGCGAGCAGCACCACGAGGCCGACGAAGGCGATGGCGACGCCCGCCCAGCGGTCGAGGGTGAGGGCCTCCGGCACCGGCAGGAAGCGGGCGCCCAGCGCCACCACGAAGGGCGCCGTGTAGAGGAACATCACCACCCGGGCCGCGTCCGTGTGGGCGAGGGCGACGAACAGGAGGATGAACTCGAGGCCGAAGATCAGGCCGCACAGGATCCCGGGCGCGAGGGTGCCGTCGTTCAGGCGCAGGTCGCGGCGGGTCCACAGGGCGAAGGCGCCGACGAGGAGGGTCGCGCCGATCGAGCGGATCGCCACCTGGGCGATCGGCGGCATCTCGGGCAGCGCGAGCTTCACCGCGACATTCTGAAAACCCCAGCTCGCGCAGAGCATCACCATGGCGGCGAGGGCGGTGCGGTCGATGGCGTCGACGCGGGCGAGCGCCGGAGACGCGGTGGTCATGGCGCCCTTTTGCATAGCCGTGGTCGCCACGCCAGCGGCGCGTTCCCCGAAATCCCGAAGGTACGCCCATCCCGTTCCGGGCGAAACTCCCGTCATTCCGGGACCGGCGAAGCCGGAGCCCGGAACCCTTGACCACGGCGTTTCAGGGGAGGATGGGCGGTTCGGTCGCGTTTCCCCGCCCATCTTCGGTGTTCATTTCCGACTCTCCGCGGCGCGAAGCCCCGGAACCGGGCTCAGGTCGTGGTGCCGCCCGGGTTGCGGGCGCGCCCGGTGCGGGTGCCGGTCGTCTCGCCGGTCGGCGTGCCTTCGGCGGTTCCCGCCTGGGCCTTGCGCGAGCCGCGGGCGCCGGCGCGGCCGCTCGTGGTCTTGGCCCCGCGATAGGCCCGCTTCGCCTCGGCGCGCAGGCCCGCCATGCCCTCCTCGGCGAGGATGTCGCCGGAGCCGCGGGCGCGCCCTGCGCCCCGGCGCGTGCCGCCCGGCATGCCGACGCCGGTCATGCGGGCCGCGGCCGGGTCGGAGGTGGCGCTCTCCCGCCCGTACTCCCGGACGCGAAGATTGTTCTGGACGTGTTTTACGCCGGACACGGTCTCGGCGATGTCCTCGGCGTGGCGCTTGTCGGCCCGCGAGCCGACATGGCCGTCGAGGGTGACCTCCCCGCCCGAGACCCGCACGTCGATGTCGGAGGCGTCGAGATGGGGATCGTCCGTGAGGCGGTCGCTCACGTCCTCGCGGATGCGCTCGTCGGAACGGGTGTAGCCCTTGGGGCCGCGGCCGCGGTGCTGGTCCATGCGCCGGCGCCGCTCCGCGTCCTCGTCGCCGAACCAGGAGGCGACCTCGTCGCCGGCGCGCTCGAAGAAGCCGCGCTCGTCCCGCTCCTCGCGGCGGTCGCGGTCGCGCCAGCCGCGGTCGAAATCGTCCCGGCTGCGGGCATAGCCGCCCCAGCCGCCGTAATCGTAGACCGGTCCGCGGCCGTACTCCCGGTCGCGCCCGCCGCGCGCGTCGCGCTCGTCCTCGCCGGCGTATTGCCGGCGCCAGTACTCGCCGTAGCTGCGGCCGTAATCGTCGCCCTCGTCGCGGCCGAAGGCCCGCTCGACGGAGCTTTCGCCCTCGCCGACGACGTCCCGCCGGTCCCGGGCCGAGCCGCCGGTGCCGTAGCCCGAGGAGCTGCCGTAGTCGCGCCCCTGGCTGTAGTCGCGGTCGTAGCCGCCGAACTCGTGCGGGCGTCCGCCCCCGGACCGGCCGGTGCCCCCGTAGCCGCCGCCCCCGCGCCCGCGCAGGCCGGCGCGCTCGTCGCGCTCGCGGAAGCGCTCGTCCCGGCGGGAGAAGCGCTCGATGTCCTCGCGCCAACGGTCGTCTTCTGCCATGGAAGCCGTCCTTTCCTGATCAGGGGCCGCCGCGCGGCCGCCGCCTCGCGGACCCTCGTCCGGGAGCCTCGCGCGTCAACGTGACGTGCTGGGCGCGGTTCCTGGCCTCAGGGGGATTGCGGAGCTTGCGGAGGGGCGGCGGGGCTGGCTTAAGGTGGAGCGCACCGCACCGGATCGCCGCCATGAGCCCCTACGACCGCGACCTCGACAAGAACCCGGCCAATTTCCAGCCGCTGACGCCGCTGACCTTCCTCGAGCGCTCGGCCGCGGTCTTCCCCGACCGCACGGCGATCGTCCACGGCCGGCTGCGGCGCAGCTACCGCGACTTCTACGCGAGGGCGCGGCGGCTCGCCTCGGCGCTGGCCCGGCGGGGCATCAAGCGCGGCGACACGGTCGCGGTGATGCTCGCCAACACGCCGGCCATGCTCGAATGCCACTACGGCGTGCCGATGACCGGGGCCGTGCTCAACACCCTCAACACCCGGCTCGACGCGGCCATCATCGCCTTCTCCCTCGACCACGGCGAGGCCAAGGTGCTGATCACCGACCGGGAATACTCCAAGACCATCAGGGAGGCCCTCGCCCTCGCCAAGGCCAAACCCCTCGTGGTCGACTACGACGATCCCGAGTTCACCGGCGCCGGCGAGCGCCTCGGCGAACTCGAATACGAGGATTTTCTGGCGCAGGGCGACCCGGACTTCGCGTGGAAGATGCCGGACGACGAGTGGGACGCGATCTCCCTCAACTACACGAGCGGCACCACCGGCGACCCCAAGGGCGTGGTCTACCACCACCGGGGCGCCTACCTGCTCGCGCTCGGCAACGTCGTCACCTGCTCCATGGGCAAGCACCCGGTGTACCTGTGGACGCTGCCCATGTTCCACTGCAACGGCTGGTGCTTCCCGTGGTCGATCTCGATCGGGGCCGGCACGCATGTGTGCCTGCGCTACGTGCGGGCGAAGGCCATGTACGAGGCGCTCGCCGAGCACGGGGTGACGCATCTGTGCGGGGCGCCGATCGTCATGTCGACGCTCCTCAACGCGCCGGCGGAGGAGAAGAAGCCGCTGCCGCACGTGGTGCAGTTCTTCACCGCGGCGGCGCCGCCGCCGGAGGCGGTGCTCGCGGCCATGAAGGCGGCAGGCTTCGACGTGACCCACCTCTATGGGCTCACCGAGACCTACGGCCCGGCGGTGATCAACGACTGGCACCGGGACTGGGACGCCCTCGACGGGGCCGCCTACGCGGCCCGGAAGGCGCGCCAGGGGGTGCGCTACGTGACCCTCGAGGCGCTCGACGTGATGGATCCGGACACGGTCGAGCCGGTGCCGGCGGACGGTGAGACGATGGGCGAGGTCATGTTCCGCGGCAACGTGGTCATGAAGGGCTACCTCAAGAACCCGGGGGCAAGCGCGAAGGCCTTCGCGGGCGGCTGGTTCCATTCGGGCGACCTCGGGGTGAAACACCCGGACGGCTACATCCAGCTCAAGGACCGGTCGAAGGACATCATCATCTCGGGCGGCGAGAACATCTCGTCGATCGAGGTCGAGGACGCCCTCTACAAGCACCCGGCCGTGCAGGCGGCCGCGGTGGTGGCGAAGCCGGACGAGAAGTGGGGCGAGACGCCTTGCGCCTTCGTGGAGCTCAAACCCTCAGAGATGGTCTCGGCCGAAGAGCTCGTCGGCTGGTGCCGCCGCCACCTCGCCGGCTACAAGGTCCCCCGCCACGTGGTCTTCACCGAGCTGCCGAAGACGAGCACGGGCAAGATCCAGAAGTTCAAGCTGCGCGAGATGGCCCGGGAGATTTGAGGGGGGGACCTGCTAACTGAGACTGGCGACCAAGGTCGCTACATAGCGGTCGCCTCACGCACTTTCATCGAACCGCTCACGAGGTAGGTTCGGAAGGCGATAGCCAGCTGGATTCGTTCCTCGAAGTCTAAGCCGCAACCCCACCAGGGGCCGGAAGCGGTACGACGTGGGCAAGAC
>DATLFZ010000068.1:0-9972 GCA_035540795.1 Beijerinckiaceae bacterium
GGCCCGGAGGGCGCCGCGCAGGTCGGCGGCGGCGCGCTCGCCGTCGCGGGCTTCGCGGCGGAGGCGACGGAGCCCTTCGCCCAGGGCGGGCGGGAGATCCTGCTCGGCATCCGCCCGGAGGACCTGACCCTCGCCGAGCCCGGCGCCGGCCGCCCGACCGCCCTCGTCCAGGCGGTCGAGCAACTCGGCGCCGAGACCATCCTGACCGCCGCCCTCGACGGCACCCCGATCGCCCTGCGGGCGCCCCGCGACCTGCGCGCCGCCCCCGGCGAGCGCATCGGCCTCGCCGCGGCGCCGGCCGACCTGCACCTGTTCGAACCCGAGACCGGCGCCGTCCTCGCCCGCGCCTAGGAGATTGCCATGCCCGAGCCGTATCCCCTGACCATCCGCCGCGCCTGGACCCGCCCCGACGAGGCGACGCTCGCCGCCTTCAAGGGCGTGCCGACGGGCTTCCTCGTCGACGCGCTCGGCCGCGCCGGCGCGATCGACCACCGCATCCGCCCGGTCTGGGACGGGCCGGCCTTCGTGGGCGCGGCGCTGCCGGTGTCCTCGACGCCCCGGGACAACCTCGCGCCCTACGCCGCCGTGCGCTTTGCGAAGCCCGGCGACGTGATGGTGATCTCCACCGGCGACTTCGAAGGCGCCGCGGTCTCCGGCGACATCATGGTCGGCATGATGCGCAACGCCGGCATCGTCGGCCTCGTCACCGACGGGCTCGTGCGCGACATCGCCGGCATCGTCGAGGTCGGCCTGCCGGTCCACGCCCGCGGCGTGACGCCGAACTCGCCCTTCAAGCACGGCCCCGGCACCGTCGGCCTGCCGATCTCCCTCGCCGGCACCGTGGTCGAGGCGGGCGACCTCGTCGTCGGCGACCGGGACGGGGTGGTGGTCGTGCCGCATTGGCGCATCCGCGAGGCGCTGACCGGCCTCGAGGAGGTGCGCAAGAAGGAGGCCGACATGGACGCCCTCGTGCGCTCGGGCGCCAGGGAGCCGGCCTGGCTCGACAAGCTGCTCGCCGGCGACGGCGTGCGCTACGTGGACTGAGCCGTGAAGCGCGTCTTCTACAACAGCTGCGGCGACGCCGCCCTCTACGCCATGATCCGCGAGGCGGCGGGAGAATGCGAACTCCTCACCCTCGAGCGGGACGACGATCGCGAGCGCATCGAGAAGCTCGCGCAGGCCGATGCGGCGGTGGTCGCGGCGACGCCCTTCACCCGCAAGCTGGTGGAGGCGGCGCCCCGCCTCGCCTTCGTGCACCACCAGGGGGTGGGCTGGCAGGACACCCTGGACGGTGCCGCGCTCGCCGAGCGCGGCATTCCCCTCGCGATCACGCCGGGCGGCACCACGGTCGGCGTCGCCGAGCACACGGTGATGCTGATCCTCGCGGTGCTGCGCCGGCTGCCTTTCGCGGATGCGGAGCTGCGCCAGGGCCGCTTCCACATCAACGCCCTGCGCCCCGTGAGCCGGGAGCTGCGCGGCCTCACCGTCGGGCTCCTCGGCGCCGGCCGCATCGGCCGGGCGGTCGCCGAGCGGCTGAGGCCGTTCGGGGTCCGGCTGATCTACTTCGACCTGCAGCCGGTCCCGCAGGAGGAGGAGCGGGCGCTCGGGCTCGCGCGCCGCAGCTTCGAGGAGGTCCTGGCCGAAGCCGACATCGTCTCGCTCCACATGCCGCTGACGCCGAAGAGCCGGCGCATCGTCGACGCCGGCGCGCTCGCGCGCATGCGGCCCGAGGCCTTCCTGATCAACACCTCGCGCGGGCCCCTCGTCGACGAGGCGGCGCTCGCGGCGGCGCTGCGCGAAGGCCGGCTCGCCGGCGCGGCCCTCGACGTGTTCGACCCGGAGCCGCCGCAGGCGGGCAACCCGCTCTACGGCATGCCCAACACGGTCCTGACCCCGCACGTCGCCGCCGGCACCCGGGACGCCTTCATGGAGAAGATGCGCTTCGTGTTCGAGAATCTCGGCCGCTTCTGGCGCGGCGAGCCGGTCGAGAACCTCGTCGACCTCTCGGTCCTCGGCCGCGCCGCCTGACCGGCGGCCGGGGGAGGGGGCCCGAGCCGTAAGGGCCGCTCTCCGGCGCGGGCGGAGACCTCAAGCGGCGGCGGGCAGCGTCTCGGCGGGGAGGGTCTCCATGTGCGCCCTGGTCGCGGCGCTGTCCTTCTCGATGATCGCCGCCACCTCCTCGAACACCTGCGCCTTGACGTTCCAGAAGCCTTCGAACGGCTGGTCGAGATCGATCAGCAGCACAAGCAGAAACACGTACAAGAAGCTCAGGACGGGGATGATGAAATGCGCTGCGTTGAACACCTGCGCATCGAAGATGAAGAAGAAGGAGATGCTCACCAGCGAGATGCAGCTCAGGATGAGGATCAGGTACGGTGAGATGCGGTTCTCGGTCAGGCTGATCCGCCGCGACCGGATCATCATCAGGTCGGCGAGGCCCTTGATGACGCCGTCCAAGGCGACCTTGTCGTTCTGAAGGGGCGTTCTCAGCTGCTCAACCAGACCCACGCATTCCCGCAGACGATCGGCGCTGGCCGTGATCGCCTCCGGCTCGTATTTCTTCTTCCGCATCAGCACGAGCTTCACGTACTCGAGCAGCTGGTTACGGATCGCGTTGATGGACTCCAAGGTCGAGCGGTCCGATACGTTCTGAAAATACTGAAGGAAGGCGAGGACCGCCTTCATCTTGCTGGCCTCCTCCCGCAGCGTGCTTTTGAGATCGTCGTGATCGTTCATCGCCTTCCAGAGGGTGAAGGCGATGCAGATCGCGTACAGCGTCGACATGATCTGGAAGAAATTGGTGATCTGGAGATTGTCGTCGCTGAGCTGCCGGGCGTAGTCGGCGAAGCGGATCCGGCGATGCAGGAAGGCGTACAGCAGGAGCGAGAGGGTGGCGGCGCAGAGCGGAATGCCGAGCTGATAGGTGGCGACGATGCCCTTGCTCCGGTGCTCGCGGGTGAGGCACGGGAGAAACAGAAGGGCCCAGACCAGCCAGAGATAGGGCCACCCGGAGAACTGGAAGCTGCTCAGCAGGCCCACCGCCACGATCGCCGTCGGAACGCGGATGTCGGCCCACTCCCACGGCTGCTGACGCCACTCGGTCATCGGGCCCCCACCCACTCGCCTCCGCTGCGGGTCAGCTTATCCGCAACTCGCAATTGATCAAGCGCACGCCGATTCGCCCCGGCGAGCGCGAATCGCCGCCCGTCCGGATCGCCGACCGCGGGACCGGGGAGCGGCGGCGCGACGAGCTCGCGACGGGTCGACCGGCGAAGCGTCACGGGGCCGTCACGGCGGCGGGGCAGAATCCAGCAACTCACGATTCGACATCGAACAGGCGGGGTGCGACAACTCGCTATCTCGCTGCGGGGCGCACGAATCCCGCACTGTGTCGCAAAAGGGGAACGGCCGGCGGGGGATCTCGTGAGGACTATTGGCCACGAAATACGTGTGAAAGCACTGTTCGCCTCCGATTTCCACTTGGGAACGAAGGGGTGCCAAGCCGAACTTCTGCTGGAGTTCCTGCGCCGTTACGATGCGGAGGTGATCTACCTCATCGGCGACATCGTCGACGGCTGGCGGTTGAAATCGAGCTGGTACTGGCCCGACTCGCACAGCGCCGTGGTTCAGACGCTCCTCAAGAAAGCAAAGAACGGCACCCGCCTGGTCTACCTGCCGGGCAACCACGACGAGTTCCTGCGCGACTTCATCGGCGTGAAGTTCGACGGCGTCGAGATCGCCGAGCAGATCATCCACGAGACCGTCGACGGCCGCCGCCTCCTCGTCATCCACGGCGACCAGTTCGACGTGGTGGTGCGCCACGCCAAGTGGCTCGCCCTCCTCGGCGACGGCGCCTACCAGACCGCCCTCTTCTTCAACCGCTACGTCAATCTCGTCCGCCGGCGCCTCGGCCTGACGTATTGGTCCCTGTCGAGCTGGGCCAAGCTGCGGGTCAAGAACGCGGTCAACTTCATCGGCAGCTTCGAGGAATACCTGTCGTCGGAGGCGAAGCGGAAGGGCGCCTGCGGCGTCGTCTGCGGCCACATCCACCACCCGGCCGACCACGACCTGCACGGCATCCGCTACCTAAACGCTGGCGACTGGGTCGAATCCTGCACGGGCATCGTCGAGCACCACGACGGCCGCATCGAGCTCGTGCGCTGGACGGAGGTTCGCGAGGAGCAGGCGAGCGAGCAGGTGGTGCGGCTGCGGCCGATCCGGGGACGGGCCGCCGTGGCCTGATGCGCGTCCTCGTCGCGACGGACGCCTGGCACCCGCAGATCAACGGCGTCGTCCGCTCCCTGGAACACATGGCGGCGGAGGCCCCGGCCTTCGGCGCGCAGCTGTCCTTCCTGACGCCGGAAGGCTTTCGCACGGTCCCGCTGCCGACCTATCCCGAGATCCGCCTGGCCCTGATCGGACGGCGCGCCGCCGCCCGGGCGATCCGGGACTTCGACCCGGACCACATCCACATCGCCACGGAAGGCCCGATCGGCTTTGCCGCGCGGGCCGCCTGCCTGCGCGAGGGCCGTGCCTTCACCACCGCGTACCACACCCGCTACCCAGAATACGTGGCGAAGCGGGTGCCGATCCCGGAAAGCTGGCCCTACTGGGTCGTGCGCCGCTTCCACGCCCCGGCCGCCGCCGTGCTGGTGGCGACGCCGTCTCTCGAGCGCGAGCTCGCGGAGCGGGGCTTCCGGCGCCTCGTGCGCTGGTCGCGCGGGGTCGACACGGAGCTGTTTCGCCCCCGCACCGAGGGGCTGCTCGACCTGCCGCGCCCGATCTTCCTGTTCGTCGGCCGGGTCGCGGTCGAGAAGAACGTCGAAGCCTTTCTGCGCCTGGACCTGCCCGGGACCAAGGTGGTGGTCGGCGACGGCCCGGCCCGGCCGGCCCTCGAAGCCGCCCATCCGGACGCCCGGTTCCTCGGGGTCCTCGAAGGGGAGGCCCTCGCCCGCGCCTACGCCTCGGCCGACGTGTTCGTGTTCCCGAGCCTCACCGACACCTTCGGCATGGTGCTGCTCGAGGCGCTCGCCGCCGGAACCCCCGTCGCCGGCTTTCCCGTGACCGGCCCCATGGACGTGCTCGGCGAGTCCGGCTGCGGCGTCCTCGACGCGGATCTCGGCCGCGCCGCCCATGCCGCCCTCGACGTGCCGCGCGAGCGCTGCCGGGCCTACGCGCTGGGCTTCGGCTGGCACGAGAGCGCGCGCCAGTTCTTCGCACACGTGGCGAGCGCCGACGGGCGGCCGTCCGGGCGTGCGCCGGTCTACGCCTGACCGGCGCGAACCGCGGCGGCGCGCCGGGCGTTGCCATGGGCCGGCAACACCGGCGGGAGGGTTCCTTGCGGATCGCCGTGGTCATCAACGGAAGCGCCGGCTCCCTGGTCGGGCGCGAGACGGCGGCCGAGGAAGTCGCGGCGCACCTGCGCGCCGCCGGCTACGAGGTGCTCGTCGAGCACGACGACGGCCGCGGCCTCGTCGAGCGCATCCGCGACGCCCGCCGGCACGACGCCGACGCCGTCGTGGTCGGCGGCGGCGACGGCACCATCGCCTGCGCGGCCCAGCACCTCGTCGGCACCGGCGTGACCCTCGGCATCCTGCCCCTCGGCACCATGAACCTGCTCGCGAAGGACCTCGGCGTGCCGACCATCCTCGGCGAGGCGGTCGACGCCCTCGCCCACGGGGTCGTCCGCGAGATCGACGTGGGCGAGGTCAACGGCCGGGTCTTCCTCATCAACTCCGTCCTCGGCATGCCGGCCCGCCTTGCCCGGCACCGGGAGGCCCGGCGCGGCGCCATGCGGTGGCACGACGTCTGGCGCATGGTGGTGGGCGCGTTCCGCGAGCTCTACCGCTACCCGCCGCTGACCGTCGGCCTCGAGGTCGGGCGCAACCGCCGGCGCATCCGCACCCGGGCGGTCGCCGTCGTCGACAACGACTACGACGAGGGCTTTGGGCGCATCTTCACCCGATCGCGCCTCGACGGGGGCCGGCTCACCCTCTACGTCACCCGCGGCCTCACTGGCTGGAGCCTCGTCAAGCTCGCCTTCCGCATGGCCATGGGCTCGTGGCGCGCCGCCGCCAATCTCGAACGGTTCGAGGGCGAGCGCTTCGTCATCTCGGCCCGGCGCAACCGGCTGCGGGTGATGAACGACGGCGAGGTGCTGCTGCTCAAGCCGCCCCTGCGCTACCGCGTCCGCCCGAAGGCGCTGCGCATCCTCGTCCCGGCTGCCGCCGCCGGCAAGGCGGAGCCGCCGGCGGTGGCGGAGCCCGCCACCGGAGCCGCCGCATGAGGCGGCTCGCCCACATCTCCGACCTGCATTTCGGCCGCGTCGACGAGGCGGCCGTCGAGGGCCTGATCGACGAGCTCAACGCCGAGCGCCCGGACCTCGTGGTCGCGAGCGGCGACTTCACCATGCGGGCGCGCAACTCCGAATTCGTCGCCGCCCGCGCCTTCCTGGACCGGCTGAAATCGCCCTGGCTCGGAGTGCCGGGCAACCACGACATCACGCCCTACCACCTCATCCAGCGCTTCTTCGACCCGTTTCGGCGCTACCGCCTCCACATCCACCCCGACATCGAGCCGGTCTGGATCGACGAGCAGGTGGCGGTGATCGGGCTCAACACCGCCCGGCGCTGGGCACCCGAGTTCAACTGGTCGCACGGGCGCATCGGCCGGGAGCAGATCGCCCGCACCGAGGCGCTCCTGCGCGGCCTGCCGCGGCACCTGTTCAAGGTGATCGTGGCGCACCACCCGTTCCTGCCGCCGCCCTGGGACGAGGACGCCCGCATCGTCGGCCGGGCCAAGGAGGCCCTCGCCGCGTTCGAGCGCCTCGGCGTCGGCCTCGCCCTCGCGGGCCATCTCCATCGGGGCTATTCGCGCTTCGTCGAGCCGATCATCCGCCACGACACGGTGGCGGGCGCGGTGACGAAGCCGCCGGAGGAGACGACCTCCCGCCGACTCCTCGTCGTCCAGGCCGGCTCCGCCACCTCGACCCGGCTGCGCAACGAGCCGAACGCCTACAACCACATCACCATCGAGGAGGGGCGCGCGACCGTGGAGGCGCGCGTCTGGACCGGAACCGGCTGGGCCTGCGCCGCCGAGGCCGTGCGGGCCGGGAGCCTTCCCGACCACGGCGCCTGGGCTCGCGCCGAACCCGCATGACGGGGGTTCAGCCCGGCGCCGCTTCCCGCTAGGCTTCGCCGCGGAGGATCGGGATGCGCGGCGCGGACGAGGCGAAATCGGTGGACCGGGACGAGGTCGCGCGCTTCGACGCCCTCGCGGAGCGATGGTGGGACCCGGACGGGCCGATGCGGGCCCTGCACCGGCTCAACCCGGTCCGCCTCGCCTATATCCGCGACCAGGCCTGCCGCCGCTTCGGGCGCGACCCGCGCGCAGCCCGTCCCCTCGAAGGCCTCGCAGTTCTCGACGTCGGCTGCGGCGCGGGGCTCCTGTCCGAGCCGATGGCGCGGCTCGGCGGCACGGTGACCGGGCTCGATCCCGCCGCCGCCAATCTCGACGTCGCCCGCCGCCACGCCGCCCGCGGCGGCCTCTCGATCGACTACCGCTCGGATCCCGTCGAAGCCCTCGCGGAGCGCTTCGACCTGGTGCTCGCCATGGAGGTGGTCGAGCACGTCCCGGACGTGGACGCCTTCGTGCTCGCCTGCTGCAGGGCCGTGAAGCCGGGCGGTCTCCTGGTGATGGCGACCATCAACCGGACCCTGCGCGCCTTCGGGCTCGCCATCGTGGCGGCGGAATACGTGCTGCGCTGGCTGCCCCGCGGCACCCACGACTGGGAGAAGTTCGTCACCCCCGAGGAACTCGCCCGGGCGATCGAGGCCGGCGGGCTTTCCGTCGCCGACACGAGCGGGGCGGTCTACGATCCCCTCGCGGGCGCCTGGTCCCTGTCCCGGGACACCGGGGTCAACTACATGGTCGCGGCCGTGCGGCCCTGATCAGTTGCGCTCGTCCGGGACGACGGGCAGCGGGTGGACCTCGATGCCCTCTTCGAGCAGCGCCTTCGCGTCGTCCGGGTTCGCCTCGCCGTAGATCGGCCGCTGCTCGATCTCGCCGTAATGGATCTTTCGCGCCTCGTCGGCGAAGCGCTCGCCCACGTAGTCCGCGGTCTTGGTGACGTGCTCGCGGAGCGCCTTGAGCATGGCGCGCATCGCCCGCTCCTGCTCCCCGAGCAGCGCCATCGGCTGCGGGGCCGGCGCCGGGACCGGGGGCGTTTCGGCCGCCGCGGGCTTCGGCTCGGGCGAGGGCGCGGCCCGCGGCCGATCGGTGCGCGCGACGCGGGGCGCCATGATCTGCTTCTCGACCTTGGCCGAGCCGCAGGCCGGACAGGTGACGAGCCCCCGCGCGCGCTGCGTCTCGTAGGAGTCGCTAGACGGGAACCAGCTTTCGAACTCGTGGGCCTCTTCGCAGGCGAGCGCGTACCGGATCATGGAAGCGGCCCTAGCACGGTGCGCACCTGCGGCTAAGCCCCGGCCGCCGTCGCCGGCGCGGGTGCCGCCACCTCGACCGAGAAGGGCCGGGCGTGGCGTAGCGCCGGGATCCGGGCGCGGGCGTCGGTGACGAGGGCGGGATCGATCTCGGCCAGGATCACCCCCGGCTCGGCCCGCGCTTCCGCCAGGATGCGTCCCCAGGGGTCGACGATGAGGGAATGGCCGAAGGTCTCGCGGCCGTCCTCGTGCACGCCGCCCTGGGCGGCGGAGATCATGAACGAGCCGGTCTCGATGGCGCGGGCCCGGTGCAGCACGTGCCAATGCGCCTCGCCGGTCTGGCGGGTGAAGCAGGCGGGCGCCGTGAGGAACGACGCGCCGGCCTCGGCGAGGGCGCGGTAGAGCGCCGGGAAGCGCACGTCGTAGCAGATGGTGACGCCGAGCCCGCCCCAGGGGGTCCGGGCGACGAGGGCCCGGTCGCCGCCGGCATAGGTCGCCGATTCGCGCCAGCTCTCCCCGTTCGGCAGGTCGACGTCGAACAGGTGGATCTTGTCGTAGGTCGCGACCACCTCACCGTCCGGGTCGATCAGGAAGGCGCGGTTCGCGACCTTGTCGCCGGCCAGCACCGCCATCGAGCCGACATGGACGAAGAGGCGCCGCTCGCGGGCGACCGTCCGCAGGGCGGACAGCGTCGGGTCGCGCTCCGCGGGGCCGACCTTCTCGAACAGGGCGTCGCGGGAGCGCTCGCACAGCGACGTCATCTCCGGGGTCTGGACGTAATGCGCGCCCCGGTCCGCCGCCTCGCGGATGCGGGCGACGGCGTCGTCGCGGTTCCGGGCCGGGTCCCGACCGGAGCGCATCTGCACGCAGGCGGCGACGAACGTTCGTGCCATGAAATCCCCCTTCAGCCGGCCAGAAGCCTGTCGAGTTCGCCCCGCCGTTCGAGGGCGTAGAGGTCGTCGCAGCCGCCCACATGGCGGCCGCCGATGAAGATCTGCGGCACCGTATAGCGCCCGCCCGCCTTGGCGATCATCTCCGAACGCAGCTCCGGCCGGCCCGAGATCTCGATCTCGTCGTAGGCGACGCCCTTCTCGTCGAGGAGCTCCTTCGCCGCCGAGCAATAGGGGCACCAGGGCTTCACGTAGATCGTCACGGGGGGCATGCGGCGCTCCTGTTCCGGCAGGATATGGACGCTGGGGCGCGCCGCGGCAACGCGTCAGCCCTCGCCCACCACCCGGGCGAAGGCGAGGACGTCGACGGCGCGCGCCCCGCCGCGCAGGAGCGCACGGGAGGCCGCGTTCGCGGTGGCGCCGGTGGTGAGCACGTCGTCGACGAGGAGCACCCGCTTTTCCGCGAGCCGCGGCCGCGCCTCCGGGGGCACGCGGAAGGCGCCCTGCAGGTTCTCGCCCCGCTGGGCCCGCGTCAGGCCGACCTGCGGCCGGGTCGGCTTCACCCGGGCGAGGACGAAGGGGTCGCAGGGCAGGCCGGTCGCCCGCGACAGGACGGCCGAGAGCGCCATCGCCTGGTTGAAGCG
>DATLFZ010000069.1:0-3901 GCA_035540795.1 Beijerinckiaceae bacterium
GGGCCGGCTCGGGCGCGGGGTCGGGCATGGGCGGAGCGGGCGGCGGACCGGCCTGCTCCTCGCGCAGCCTCACCCGCGGCAGCGGCTCGATCGGGCTGCGGTCGTGGACGTCGGGCATGCGCGGCTCGGCCCCCGGTCGCTTCGGGGCTTCCGCCTTCGCCCGCGCGGGGTCCAGGTTCAGGGCTTGCTCGATGGCCGACAGCGCCGCTTCCGTCGGATCGTTGAGCTTTCTCTCTGTGGCCATTCCCCGCCTCGATGCCGCCGGGGCGACGCGCAACGCGGCGTCCGATCGCGACGCCGCCCGAGTCCGCCCCCGTTCGTCCGGTGCCGCCTCCGCGCCCCGGACGCCCCATCTCTCTTCTTGGTGGGGCGAGTTTACCCGTCGCAGGGTCGCATGGGAACCCGAGCCGCCCCCGTCCTCGGAAGTTCGTTAACAACTTGGTTACCAAACCGGGCGGAAAGAGGGCTGACGGGCGGGTAAAGCCGCGCCCGGCAACGGCTTTCTCGGCCCGGACAACCTGGGCGGGACGGTCGTGGGGAGGTCCCGTGCCGCAGAGCGAGACCGATTCGCTTCTCGACGTCGCCCATCTCGGCGCGCAGACCTTCGCGGACCCGGCGCTCGAGCGTGAGGTGCTCGCCCTCTTCGAGGAACAATGCGCGCGCCTCGGCCCGCTCGTCTGCGGCCCCGGCTCCCGCGGGGAGCGGGCCGACGCGGCCCACGCCCTGAAAGGGGCGGCGCGGGCGATCGGCGCCCGCCGCGTCGCCGCCTTGGCGGAGGCGCTCGAGGCGGCGCTCGCGCGCGAGGGGAGCGATCCGGCCCCGGTCGCGGCGGAGCTCGCCGCGGCGATCGCCGCCACCCGGGCGGCGGTGGCGGCCCGGCGCGATCCTCTCGCCAGCGCGGCCGGGCTGGCTTAAGGAGCGCCGTCCGGCCGCCCGCCGGTGGAGCTCGCGATGGTCAAGATCACCTACATCGACGCCGACGGGACGGCGCGCACGGTCGAGGGGGAGGTCGGCTCGACCGTGATGGAGACCGCGATCCGCAACTCGGTGCCCGGGATCGAGGCCGAATGCGGCGGCGCCTGCGCCTGCGCCACCTGCCACGTCTACGTGGCCGAGGAGTGGAAGGCGGCGACCGGCGAGCCCCAGCCGATGGAGGAGGACATGCTCGACTTCGCCTTCGATGTCCGGCCCACGTCCCGCCTGTCGTGCCAGATCCGGGTGAGGCCGGAGCTCGACGGCCTCGTGGTCCACACCCCCGCCCGCCAGGGCTGATTGACCTGGATCATGGCGCCGCCGGGCCGTCGGCCCAGCCTGGCGCGACCCGTGGAGGCCTTCCGATGTTCAAGTCCCTTCTCGTCCCCGTCGACATCCTCGATCCCGACACCGCCCGGCCGGCGCTCGCCCGGGCGGTGGCGCTCGCCGAGGCGAGCCACGGCACCGTCCGCCTGATCTACGTGCGGCCGCTCCTGCCGGTGACCTACATGGAATTCGTGCCGCCGACCCTCGACGACGACCAGCAGCGGGAGGCGGAGGAGAAGCTCGCGGCCCTCGCCGCCGGCGCCGCGCTGCCGAAGGAGCGGCTCTCGACCTGCGTGCGCTCGGGATCGATCTACAACGAGGTGCTGGAGGAGGTGGACCGGATCGGCGCCGACCTCGTGGTGATCGGCTCGCACCGGCCCAGCATGGCGACCTATCTGCTCGGGTCGAACGCCTCGACCATCGTGCGCCACGCCAAGTGCTCGGTGCTCGTGGTGCGCTGACGCCGGCGGGCGGCGCCGCGGCGTCAGCTCCGCGTTTCGCCGGCGGGGCAGGAGAGGGGCGCGAACGGCCGGGCGGGGGCCGCCGGCTTCGCCGGGACAGGCTCGCCGGGCTTCGCCGGCGCGGTGCGGGCCCGCGCGGCGCGAGCCTTCTTGTCGTCCTGGATGAGGGCGCGCAACAGCGCGGTTCCCTCCGGATCGCCGTCGAGGGGTGAGGCGTCGAGAATCATTCCGTCCTCCCGACGCTAGTGCGAGGCGACCGCGACGGGCGCCCGGTCGAGCCGGTCGCCCTTGCCGGCACGCAGGACGACGACCTCCGCCGCGAAGGCCCCGCCGTCGCGACGCTCGCCGAGGCGGTCCTGCAGCTTCGGCACCGGACGCTCCCCGTAGAAGCGCTCGTCGAAGGCCTGGCGCGAGATCGAGGGGGCGTTGGCGGCGGGCCGGACCACGGCATGCGGGGCCGCCGGCGCGAAGGCGTTGTGCCCGTGGGCGGCGGCGACGAGCACGAGCGTGATCGTCGAGCCGAGGGCGATCGCCTTGCGCGAGATGATGACCATGACGTCCTCCTGTGCGGCGTCTGCGCGCCGTTCGGTACGAGGCCATGTCTAGGTCCGGTTCTTTTCCGCGGGTTGTCGCCTCCCGCCCCGCTTCGTGTCGTCCGGCGTCGCATTGTTTCGGCGCGAAACGTCCGCCCCCCGGCTCTTGCCGAAGCGGGTTTGGTCCAATACCCGTGGCGCGGGAGGACGAACGATGGCGTACGACACCATTTTGGTCGAGACGCGCGGCAAGGTGGGGCTCGTCACGCTCAACCGGCCGCAGGCGCTGAACGCCCTCAACTCGACCGTCGTCGGCGAGATCAACCGGGCCCTCGACGGCTTCGAGGCCGACCCGAATGTCGGCTGCGTCGTGATCACCGGCTCGGAAAAGGCCTTCGCCGCCGGGGCGGACATCAAGGAGATGCAGAGCAAGGGCTTTCCGGACACCTACCTCGAGGACTTCATCACCGCTTGGGACCGGGTCGCCTCCCGGCGCAAGCCGATCGTCGCCGCCGTCGCGGGCTTCGCGCTGGGCGGCGGCTGCGAGCTCGCCATGATGTGCGACATCGTCATCGCCGCCGACACGGCGAAGTTCGGCCAGCCCGAGATCAAGCTCGGCGTCATGCCCGGGGCCGGCGGCACGCAGCGCCTCACCCGCATCGTCGGCAAGGCGAAGGCGATGGAGATGTGCCTCACCGGGCGCATGATGGACGCCGCCGAGGCCGAGCGCTCCGGCCTCGTCTCCCGGGTCGTCCCCGCCGCCGACCTTCTCGCCGAGGCGATGAAGACGGCTGAGACCATCGCCTCCATGTCGCTGCCGATCGCGCTGATGACCAAGGAGAGCGTCAACCGCGCCTACGAGACCACCCTCGCCGAAGGCATCCGCTTCGAGCGCCGGGTCTTCCACGCCATGTTCGCCACCGCCGACCAGAAGGAGGGCATGGCCGCCTTCGTGGAGAAGCGGCCGGCCAAGTTCGAGAACCGCTGATGGCCGCCCTGCCCGAATCCGCCCCCGTCCTGCCGACCTTCGCCGACGTGCGCGAGGCCGCGCGCCGCATCGCCGGGATCGCCCACCGCACCCCGGTCCTGACCTCGCGCACCGCCGACCGGCAGGTCGGCGGCCGCCTGTTCTTCAAGGCCGAGAACCTGCAGCGCGCCGGCGCCTTCAAGTTCCGCGGCGCCTGCAACGCCATCGCGGCCCTGTCGCCCGAGCGGCGGGCGCGGGGCGTGCTCACCTTCTCCTCGGGCAACCACGGCCAGGCGCTCGCCTATGCGGGCCTGCTCGAAGGGGTGAAGGTCACGGTGATCATGCCGCAGGACGCGCCCGCCTCCTCGATCAGCTCGAGAGCGGCGGTGCCCTGGCCGGCGATCACGTCCGGGTGGTCGTAGGGCGGGATCAGGGTGAGCCCCTGCTCGGACGAGAGCCGGCGGCCGATCGTCTCCCGGTCCTCGCCGTAGCGGTCGTAGAACACGACCTCGTCCCCGTAGCCGCGGGTGGCCGCGACCTTCATGGCAGGCGCGTCCTGCGGCATGATCACTGTGACCTTCACCCCTTCGAGCAGGCCCGCATAGGCGAGCGCCTGGCCGTGGTTGCCCGAGGAGAAGGTG
>DATLFZ010000070.1:0-10994 GCA_035540795.1 Beijerinckiaceae bacterium
GGCCTTCCAGTTCGACCACACCGCCCACGCCGCCGACCTGTTCGCCCTGAAGCAGCTCGGCAACATCTACTCGCGCATCGCCAACCCGACCAACGACGTGCTCGAACAGCGCGTCGCGGCCCTCGAGGGCGGGGTCGCCGCCCTCGCCGTCGGCTCCGGCCAGGCGGCCTCGGCCATGGCGGTCCAGAACATCGCCCATGCGGGCGACAACATCGTCAGCTCGACCGACCTCTACGGCGGCACCTGGAACTTGTTCGCCAACACGCTCAAGACCTTCGGCATCGAGGTGCGCTTCGTCGACCCGACCGACCCGGAGAACTTCCGCCGGGCGACGGATTCCCGCACGCGGGCCTTCTACGGCGAGAGCCTGCCGAACCCGAAGCTCGAAGCCTTCCCTATCGCGGAAGTCGCGGCGATCGGCGAGGCCGTCGGCGTGCCCCTGATCGTCGACAACACGGCGGCGCCCCTGATCTGCCGGCCGTTCGACCACGGCGCCCACGTTATCGTCCACTCGACGACGAAGTACATCGGCGGCCACGGCACCTCGATCGGCGGCATCATCGTCGACGGCGGCCGCTTCGACTGGGAGAAGCACGCCGCCCGCTTCCCGATGCTCAACACCCCGGACCCGAGCTACCACGGGGCGGTGTGGACCGAGGCCACGAAGCCGATGGGGCCGGTCGCCTACATCGTCAAGGCGCGGTGCACCCTGCAGCGCGACCTCGGCGCGTCGCTGAGCCCGTTCAACGCCTTCCAGTTCATCCAGGGGCTCGAGACCCTGCCGCTGCGCATGCGCGAGCATTGCGTCAATGCGGAAGCGGTGGCGATGCACCTTTCCCGCCATCCGGCGGTGACCCGGGTCGTCTATCCGGGGCTGATGCAGGGCCGGGCGCGCGAGCGGGCGGGCAAGTACCTGAAGGGCGGCTTCGGCGGCCTCGTCGGGTTCGAGCTGAAGGGCGGCATGGAGGCCGGACGGCGCTTCATCGACGCGCTGCAGATGTTCTACCACGTGGCGAACATCGGCGACGCCCGCTCGCTCGCCATCCACCCGGCCTCGACCACCCACTCGCAGCTCACCCCCGAGGAGCAGCGGGCGAGCGGGGTGACCGACGGCTACGTGCGCCTGTCGGTCGGCATCGAGCACATCGACGACATCCTGGCCGACCTCGACCAGGCGCTGGCGGCGAGCGCGAAGCCCGTCGCCTGGGCCGCCTGACCCCCCATCGGGGCGCCGGCCCGCCGGCGCCCCTGCGGAGAATCCCCTATGCCGATCGTCCTGCCCGCCGGCCTTCCCGCCGCAGCGACCCTGCGGGCGGAAGGCTCTCCCGTCCTCGACCCGGCCGCGCCGGCGCGCCTGCGCATCGGGCTCCTCAACCTGATGCCCGACAAGGTGCGGACCGAGACCCAGTTCGCGCGCCTCCTCGCGGAGGCCGCGGAACCGGTTGCCCTGGTGCCCGTCCGCCTCGTCACCCACCGGGCGAAATCGGCCCCGCCGGGCCACATGGAGCGGTTCTACGTCACCTGGGACGAGGCGCGGCAGGGCGGCCTCGACGGCCTGATCGTCACCGGGGCTCCCGTCGAGCTGCTGCCGTTCGAGGCGGTCGACTACTGGGCCGAACTCGGCGCGATCATGGAGGCGGCCCGCGCGGAGATCGCGGCGAGCCTCTACGTGTGCTGGGCGGCGCAGGCGGCGCTGGCCCGCTTCCGCGGCGTGCGCAAGCGGGCGCTGCCGCAGAAGGCCTTTGGCGTGTTCGCGCAGACGCCGCGCGCACCCGGCTCGACCCTGCTGCGCGGGCTGCGCGGGGGCTTCCGCACGCCGGTGTCGCGGCACACGGAGGTGGTGCCGGCGGACGTCGCCGCGCAGGCCGACCTCGAGGTGGTGGCGGCGTCGGACGAAACCGGGCTGTCCCTGATCGACGATCCCGAAAACCGGGCGGCCTACCTGTTCGACCACCTGGAATACGACGCCGACACGCTCGGCCGGGAGCATCGCCGCGACCTCGCCGCCGGCAAGGCGATCGCCCCGCCGCGGAACTTCGATCCGGCGGGCCAGGAGGTTCAACCGCCCTGGCGGCCCGATGCGGCGCTGCTCTACCGGAACTGGCTCGACCGGGTCGCAGCGGGCCGGGACGGCGCGGCGGCGCTCGACGGGCTCGTGGGCGCGGATGCCGGACGCAGCCTGACGCTCTACGCGGAAAGCCGTCCGGACCTGCTCGCGTCCGTGTTGCGCCGCCTCGACGAACTCGGGGTCGTGCCCGACGCCCTGCGAATCGCGGGGCGGATCGGCCAGATCGTGGTGGTCGAGATCGCGGCCAACCTCGGTCCCGGCACGGGCGAGCGGGTGGCGCAGGCCCTCCTCGCCGTGGCCGGTGCGCGAAAGGTCCTGTTCCGCCTGCCCGACGGGTCGGGCGGCCTGTTCCGGCCGGTGCGCCCCGCCGGCAGGCCGCGGCCGGACATCGGCCCCCTCCCCTTCGAGGAGAGGGCCGGGTGACCCGCTCGGCCGGGATCCGCCCAGAGTCCCGGTTCGGCGATCCCGACCGCGAAGCGTTGATCCACCGCAAGGACGGGGCGCGGCGGCTCTGCTAGGGTGATTCATGCGCGCGTGTTTGCGACATGGGCTTTCCGTCGCCATCGGGCTCGTGCTGTGCCTGCTCCTTTTCGCGGGGGCCGGTCACGCCCTGTCCGCCCCGCACGCGGGACATGTCCACGCATCCTCCGCCGACGGCCACGCCGGATGTTGTCCGGAAGCGCCGGCCCGCGCCGACGCGTGCCCGGCTTTCTGCGCGGCGCTTTGCGCCGTGGCGCTTCCCGCCCCGGTGCCGACGATCCGCTCCGCCGCGCCCTTTCTCCTCCGCGTCGACGCCTGCGCGCCCTTCGTCCTCGGCGCCGGACCCGAAGTCGAGGACCCTCCTCCGAGATCCGTCGGCCGCTCCTGAACCCGAGCCGGCGCCATGCGCCACCGACACGATTCCTTGGAGACGACCATGAAGATTCACACGATCGCGCTCGTTCTCGCGAGCCTCGCCGCCGCGCCCGCCCTCGCCCAGGGCGGCCCGCACCACGGCCACCGCATGGGCCCGGCAGCCCAGGCGCCGTCGAGCCAGGACGCCAGGGGCGCCACGACCGGCATGCCGGGCATGCCGGGCATGGCCGGCATGATGAACTGCCCGATGATGCAGGGCCGCATGGCCGGCATGGCCGGGCACCAGGACCAGCCGCAGGGCGACCAGAGCGCCGCCTCCCTCGCCCTCGACGCCGTGAACCGGAAGATGCACCGGGACATGGCGATCACCTTCACCGGCAACGCGGATGCGGATTTCGCCCGCAGCATGATCGCCCACCACCAGGGGGCGATCGACATGGCGAGGGTGGTGCTCGCCTTCGGCAAGGATCCGCAGATCCGCAAGCTCGCGGAGGAGGTGATCCGGGCCCAGGAGGGCGAGATCACGATGATGCAGGGCTGGCTCAAGGAGAACGTGAAGCCCTGACGGCCGACCGGGGGCGGCGCCGCGGGCGCCGTCCCCATCCCGTGCTCCGCATCAGGGGATCCGGCCCGCGCCGCTTCACGGCCCGCGATCGACCATTCGCCCCGCGAGCGCGCCGGCCGAGTGCGGAGCGCCTCTCGCAGGCGGGCATCGGAACGAGCAGCTAAGCTGCACGATTGCCACGGCTTTCCGGATTCCGGTGCCGCGGCGTCAAGGACCTGTTAACCCGGGCCGGGGCATCGGTTATGGGTCAGTTGCGTAACAGGACCGTCCATGGCGTCTCGATCCAGGGCCAAGGCCCGCTTCGACTCTCGTCCCATGCGGACGGCCCTCCTCCTCGCCGCCGCGCTCGCGCTGACGGGCTGCGCCCGCGAGCAGCAGGTCCATTATCCGCTCAAGAGCGACGCCAAGCCCCACCCGGCGGTGGCCCGCGCCCACACCCTGCCCGTCCACGGCATCGACGTGTCCAAGTGGCAGGGCAAGATCGACTGGATGGCGGTCCGCGAGGCCGGCACCCAGTTCGCCTTCATCAAGGCGACGGAGGGGGGCGATCACCTCGACGAGCGCTTCCACGAGAACTGGGCCGGCGCGAGGGCCGCCGGCGTGCCCCGCGGCGCCTATCACTTCGTGTACTGGTGCCGGCCGGCCCACGAGCAGGCGATGTGGTTCAAGCGCAACGTCCCGAACGACCGGGACGCCCTGCCCCCCGTGCTCGACCTCGAATGGAACGGCCATTCCCGCACCTGCCCGCGAAAAGTGCCGCGGGCGGTGGCGCTGGAGAAGATCCGCCTCCTCCTCGCCGAGATGGAGGCCCATACGGGCAAGCGCCCGATCATCTACACGGACATCACCTTCCACAAGGACGTGCTCGAGGGCGAGTTCCCGCACCATCATTTCTGGCTGCGCAGCGTCGCCGCCGAGCCGCACGAGCGCTACGCCGGCCGGCGCTGGAAGATGTGGCAGTACACCACGACCGGCCGGGTGCCCGGCATCAGGGGCGACGTCGACCGCAACGTCTATTTCGGCACCAAGACCCAGTGGCTGCAGTTCCTGCAGAGCCTGTGAACCCGCTCTGCGGCGACGACGAACTCGGCTACCGGCGCAGCCGTACCCGGTTCGCGCCCGGGGCCGGCCTCGTCCTCGACGAGGCCTATCGCCTCGCGCACCTGCCCCTCGTCGCGCCCGCCCATCCCCGCGCGATCACGACGAAGGAGGGCGCCTTCTACGACCGGGGGCGCCACCCGGAGGTTTTTTCGCTCGTCATCCCGATCCCGGGCGAGGTCCTCGAGGCCGCCCCCGCCTGGCGGGAGCTCGACGCGGCGCTGCGGGTGGCGCCGTTCGCCCGCAAGCTCGCCTGGGACATCCTCCCGCGCCGGCGCGACCGGCTGCACGCCACCCTCTGCGGCTCGCTCGCGATCGGCGAGGCACCCGCCATCGACGCGGACGCGCGGCGGGCGCTCGCGGAACTCGGCCCCGTCACGGTCGAGCTGCGCGGCCTCTTCTCGGGGAACGTCAACCTGGGCCGCCTCTACCTGCGGCTCTATCCGGAGCGGCGCGACGGGCAGAACGTCCTGCGGCGCATCCAGCGCCTGCTCGGGCGCCGCGAGACCGATCTCTACCTCGTCGGGCTGCACAACCTCGTCGACGACCTCGATCCGGCCGAGGCGGCGGCCCTCGCCGGCCTCATCGAAGGCTGGTGGGAGCGGCCCCTTCTCCGCCTCGAGATCGACCGGCTCCACCTGCTCGGCGCCTGCGACGACCTCGTGCTCGACAGCCGCGTCGTGGACGAGGTCGCGCTCGGCTGAGCCCCGGGCGCCGCTTCATCCCTCCTCAACCACGAAGGTCAACGCCGCCTTAGGGGCCGCCGGGGCAGAGTTCCCGCCTGTTCGTGCGAGGGACCCATGCTGCGCGTCTATACCTGCCTCGTCGAGGACCACGACCTGACCTTCGTGGCGCTCGCCGCGGGCATCTGCCTGTTCGCCTGCCTCGTGGCGTTCCAGATCTACGGGCGGGCCCGGGCCGACCAAGGTCCCTCGCGACTCGGCTGGCTCGCCGTGATGGGCGCCGTCGCCGGCATCGGCACCTGGGCGACGCATTTCGTGGCGATGCTCGCCTACAAGCCCGACCTCCCCGCCGCCTACGCCCCCGAACTGACGGCGGTCTCCCTCGCCATCGCGGTCGGGGTCATGAGCGCGGGGGCGATCGCCGCCGCCGCTTCCGTGGGAGCTCTCGGCCGCGCCCTCGGCGGCGGCCTCGTCGGGGCCGGGGTCGGCGCGATGCACTACACCGGCATGGCCGCCCTCCTCGTCCCGGGCGAGCTGTCCTGGTCGGCTCCCTATGTCGTCGTCTCGCTGGCGGTCGGCACGGGCCTCGGCGCCCTCGCCTTCGTGGTGGCGCAGGACGGCACCCGCCACCGGCGCCTGGCCCTCGCCGCCGTCGCCCTCACGACCGCCATCGCCGGGCTGCACTTCATCGGCATGGCGGCGACCGGCATCCAACCGAACCCGGCGATCGTCGTCCCGGATTCCGGGATCTCGAGCGCGGTCCTGGCGACGGCGGTCGCCCTGTGCACCGCCCTCGTCTTGTGCGTCGGCGCGGTCAGCGTCGCCGTCGACCGCCGCGCCCGCCGCGGCGAGGAGGAGCGGCTGCGCGACTTCGCCGACGCCGCGGTCGAGGGCCTCGTCCTGTGCGCCGAAGGGACGATCGTCGACGCCAACGAGAGCTTCTGCACGCTGTCCGGGTTCGCCCTCGCCGACCTGCGCGGCCGCCCCTTCGAGTCCCTTCTCAGCCTCGACACCCGGGACCGGGTCGACCCGGGCTCGCCGCTCGCGGCGGAGGGCAGCCTCGTGCGCGGGGACGGCGCGTCCGTCCCGGTCGCCATCATCGCCCGCACCCTGCGCGGCCGCGGTCCGGCCCAGATGGTCTTCGCGGTCCGCGACCTGCGCGAGCAGAAGGAGGCCGAGCGGCGCATCCGCTTCCTCGCCCATCACGACGCCCTGACCGGGCTCGCGAACCGCGTCACCTTCACGAGCGCCCTCGACGACGCCCTGCGCAACGCCCAGCGGGGCGGCGCTCCGGTCGCCGTCCTGTGCATCGACCTCGACCACTTCAAGAACGTCAACGATCTCTACGGCCACCTCACCGGCGACGCCCTCCTCGTCGAGGCCTCGCGCCGCATGCGGCGCGCGCTCGGCGAGGACGACCTCCTCGCCCGCCTCGGCGGCGACGAGTTCGCCGTCATCCACCGCACGAGCGGGCCCGGCCAGTCGGCGGCGGCCCTCGCCAAGCGCCTGATCGAGGCGGCGGCCGAGGACTTCGTCATCGCCGGCCACAACATCCTGATCGGCTTCAGCATCGGTCTCGCCGTCGGTCCCGCCGACGGGCACGAGCCGGAGCGTCTCCTCGCCAATGCCGACACCGCCCTCTACCGGGCGAAATCGGAGGGCCGGGGCCGCTTCCGCTGCTTCGAGCCGGAGATGGACCAGCAGGTCCGCGAGCGCCACGAGCTCGCCGCGGAGCTGCGCCGCGCCATCGCCCGCGACGAGCTCACGCTCTACTTCCAGCCGCAGGTCAAGGCCGCGACCGGCGAGCTCGTCGGCTTCGAGGCCCTCGCCCGCTGGCTGCATCCGACCCGGGGCGTCGTGTCCCCGGCCGACTTCATCCCGATCGCCGAGGAGACCGGCCAGATCATCGCGCTCGGCGAATGGGTCCTGCGCACGGCCTGCCGGGAGGCCGCCCGGTGGACGCGGCCGCTCAAGGTCGCGGTCAATCTGTCGACCGTGCAGTTCCAGCAGATGAACCTGCCGGAGGTCGTGCACGGGGTGCTGCTCGAGACCGGGCTGCCGCCCTCGCGCCTCGAACTCGAGATCACCGAGACGGTGATCATCAACGACATGTCCCGCGCCCTCTCCCTCCTGCGCCGCCTGAAGGCGCTCGGGGTCAGCATCGCCATGGACGATTTCGGAACCGGCTACTCGTCGCTCGCCACCCTTCAGGCCTTCACCTTCGACAAGCTCAAGATCGACCGCAGCTTCGTCGGCCGTCTCGAGAGCAACCCGCAGGCGGCGGTGATCGTGCGCGCGGTGCTCGGGCTCGGTCGCAACCTCGGCATGGGGGTGGTGGCGGAGGGCGTCGAGACGGCGGCGCAGCTCAAGTTCCTCTCGGATGAGTCCTGCGACGAGATCCAGGGCCACTTCTTCGGCAGGCCGCAGCCGATCGCCTTCTACGCGGAGGAGGTCTACGGGACCGAGCCGCTGCGCAAGATCGCGTGACCGCACGGCCGGGACCTTTTTCGGGGGCTCGCGGTTGTGGCATCGTGCCAACCGGAGGAATGCCCATGGCCTGGGAAAAGCCCGCCGTCTGCGAGATCGCCGTCGGCCTCGAAGTGACGTCCTACCTGTCGGACGAGGACGAGGTCCGGCCATAGGGTCGGCCCGGGCCCTCGTCCTCGGCTCGGCCGCGGGCGGGGGCTTTCCACAATGGAACTGCCGCTGCGCGACCTGCGCGCTCGCATGGGCGGGCGACCCGCGGGCGCGCTGGCGCACCCAGTCGAGCGTCGCCGTGACCGGCGACGGGGACCGCTTCGTCCTGCTCAACGCCTCCCCCGACATCGGCCGGCAGATCCGCATTCCCGAATTCGCCCCGGCGACGGCGCGGGGCTCGCCCATCGCGGCGGTGGTCCTGACGAACGGGGACGTGGACCACGTCGCCGGCCTCCTCACCCTGCGCGAGCGCCACGCCTTCGCGATCTTCGCCCTCCCGCCCGTGCACGCGCTTCTTTCGCAGAACCCGATCTTCGGCGTGCTCGACCCGGAGCGGGTTCGGCGGGTCGCCGTCGCGCCGGGGGAGCGCTTCGCGGCGGCTGGGCTCGACCTCGAGCTCTTCCCCGTTCCCGGCAAGGCGCCGCTCTACGCGGAGGGCGAGGCCCCCGCGATCGGCGGCGAGACCGGCGAGACCGCCGGCATCTTCGTCCACGGTGCCGGGCTCGCCTATGTCCCGGGCTGCGCCGCCCTCACCCCGGCGCTGCTCGACCGGCTCCACGGCGCGCGGGCGATCCTTTTCGACGGCACCCTGTTCGAGGACGACGAGATGATCCGGGCGGGGCTCGGCGAGAAGACCGGGCGGCGCATGGGCCACGTCCCGATCGCCGGCCCGGGCGGCTCCCTCGAGGCGCTCGCCCCCCTCCCCGGCCGCAAGATCTACGTCCACCTCAACAACACGAACCCGATCCTCATCGAGGGCTCGCCGGAGCGGCTGCGGGTCGAGGCGGCGGGGTTCGAGGTCGCCCATGACGGGCTGGAGATCGCCCTGTGAACGCACCCCTCGCGCCGGACGAGCTCGAGGCGCGCCTGCGCGCTCTCGGCGCCGAGCGCTATCACGACAAGCACCCGTTCCACGCCCTCCTGCACGGGGGGCGGTGCACCAGGGCGCAGGTCCAGGCCTGGGCGCTCAACCGCTTCTACTACCAGGCCCGCATCCCGCAGAAGGACGCGACCATCCTGGCGCGCATCGACGACCCGGCCCTGCGCCGCGCCTGGCGCCAGCGCATCGTCGACCATGACGGCGAGCGCGACGGGGAAGGCGGCGTCGCCCGCTGGCTCGCCTTGACCGATGCCCTCGGCCTGCCGCGGGCCGACGTGGTCGCCGGCCGCGGCCTCCTCCCCGCCACCCGCTTCGCCGTCGACGCCTACGTGAGCTTCGTCCGCGAGCGCAGCCTCCTCGAGGCGATCGCCTCCTCCCTCACCGAGCTGTTCTCGCCGAAGATCATCCAGGACCGGGTCGCCGGCATGCTGGCGCATTACGACTTCGTCGACCGCTCGGCCCTCGCCTATTTCACCGCCCGGCCGGAGCAGGCCCGGCGCGACGTGGACGTGGCCCTCGCCTACGTGAAGGCGAACGCGCTCACGCCGGAGGCGCAGCGGGCCGTGCTCGCCGCGCTCGCCTTCAAGTGCGACATTCTCTGGGCCATGCTCGACGCCCTCCACCACGCCTATGTGGAGCCGGGCCAGCCGCCGCCCGGCGCCTGGAGGCCCGCGTGATCGCCGCCGAGTCCCGCCCGCGCCTCGCTCCCGGCGTGCGCCTGCGCGAGGACCCGGCCCGGGGCGGCCACGTCCTCCTCGCCCCGGAGCGGGTGCTCAACCCGAACCGCACGGCGATCGAGGTCCTGCGCCGGTGCGACGGGGAGCGGACCTTCGCCGCCCTCGTCGACGAGCTCGCCGGCGCCTTCTCGGCCGACCGGGAGGCCATCGCCGCCGACGTCGCGGCGCTGCTGACCGACCTCGCGCAGAAGCGGCTCGTCGACCTGTGAGCACCGTGCCGAAGCCGCTGGGGCTCCTCGCCGAGCTGACGCACCGCTGCCCCCTCGCCTGCCCCTATTGCTCGAACCCCCTCGACCTCGAGCGCCGCTCGGCGGAGCTCGACCTCGCCACCTGGGCGCGGGTGTTCGAGGAGGCGGCGGCGCTCGGCGTGCTGCACGTCCACCTCTCCGGCGGCGAGCCCGGCGCGCGCGCCGACCTCGAGGAGATCACCGCCGCGGCCGCCCGGGCGGGGCTCTACACCAACCTGATCACCTCCGGGATCGGCCTCGACGCGGCCCGGTTCGCCCGCCTCGCGGAGGTCGGGCTCGACCACGTCCAGCTGTCGATCCAGGACGCGGACGAGTCCGAGGCCGACCGTTTCGCAGGAATGGCGGGCGCCCACCGGCGCAAGCGCGAGGCGGCCCGGGCCGCCGTCGCCGCGGGCCTGCCGCTGACCATCAACGCGGTGATCCACCGGGGCAACGCGGACCGGGTGCCCGCGATGGTGGCCGAGGCGGTGGCGATGGGGGCGCGCCGGATCGAGGTCGCCCACGCGCAGTACTACGGCTGGGCGCTCGCCAACCGGGCCGCCCTCCTGCCGACGCTCGCGCAGGTCGAGTCCGTGCGCGCGGCCGTCGAGCATCTGCGCGCCGAGTTCCTCGGCCGCCTCGTCATCGACTACGTGGCACCCGACTATTTCGGCAGCCGGCCGAAGCCGTGCATGAACGGCTGGGGCCGCCAGTCGCTCAACGTCGATCCCACCGGGCGGGCGCTGCCCTGCCACGCGGCGGCGACGATCCCGGGCCTGACCTTCTGGTCCGTCCGCGACCGGCCGCTGGCGGAGATCTGGGAGCGCTCGCCCGCGTTCGAGGCTTTTCGGGGCACCGGCTGGATGCGCGAACCCTGCGCTTCCTGCCCACGGGCGAGCGTCGATTTCGGCGGCTGCCGCTGCCAAGCCTTCGCCCTCACCGGCGACGCGCGCAACACCGATCCGGTCTGCGCTCTGTCGCCGATGCACGAGGCCGTCGCCGCCGCCAGGGACGAGTCTCCGGCGCCATTCCGGTATCGCGGGCGGCGAAAGCCAACGCCGGTGAACGCGGCCTCGCCGCCGGGTCGAGCGGACCCTTGCGGAAACCACCTGTAGCGGCGGTTCGCCGCGACCACGCGCACTCGCACGCGAGTGCGACTTGTGCGGACCTACGCTTTCGCGCAG